>JAICUO010000046.1 GCA_025935815.1 Streptosporangiaceae bacterium | reverse complement strand
GCCTGTCGGAGGAGATCCTCGACCACGCCGGCGTCCTCGCCGCCGCCAAGTCCTCCGCCGAGCGCGTCGGGTCGCTCCTCGGCCAGCTCCTGCCGAGGATCTAGCGCCCTGACCGCCAACACCGGACCAGGTAGACCGGATGGGGTGGGGGGCTCGCTGAGGGCGGGCGGGGTTAGAGGGTTACCAGGCGAGGGCGGCGCGGCCGAGGACGGTTCCGGCGCGGACGTCGGTCAGGGTCGCGGCTACGTCGTCGGGGCCGACGACCTTGCTGACGACGGGGCGGACCCGGCCGTCCCGGAGGAGCCGCGCGGCCAGGCCGACCTCATGGCGTGAGTTGTACCGCGAGCCGGCCACGGTCAGCTGACGCTGGACGAGCTCGCGGGAGGACACGGCGAACTGCTCACCGGGGAAGGTCGTCAAGGCGACGAGCGTGCCGTTGCGGGCCAGGTGGTCGACCGCCCAGCGCTGCGCCGGAGGGCGCCCGTGGAGGTCCACGACGACGTCGGCTTGCCCTCCCCACGACGCCGGCAGCCGGACCGCGGCGAAGTCCGAGGAGTCGATCGCGCTGACGCCAAGCTCGCCTTCCAGGTAGGCGAGCTTGGCGGCGACCACGTCCAGGCCGGCCACCTCGGCCCCGTAAACCTTCGCGACCTGCACCATGTGGATACCGACGCCGCCGCCGGCCGCCAGCACCGCGACCCGGGCGCCGGGCGCGATGCCCGCCAGCCGCGCCACGTGCACCGGCGTCGCGATCGCGTCCGGGATCGTCGTGGCCGCCACCGGCTCGACGCCATCCGGTACCGGGATCGCGTTCAGCGCCGGGAGTACCGCGTACTCGGCGTAGCCGCCGTCGATCGCCACGCCGACGTTTCCGCGGAAACGCTCGCACAGCGACTCCGAGGACGCCAGGCACTGGGGGCACGAGCCGCACACCAGGTAAAAGTAGGCGGCGACGCGCTGGCCGGCCAACGCCGCGGGCACCCCCGAGCCGACTTCCGCCACGACGCCCACCAGCTCGTGCCCTGGCGTGCGGGGCAAGAACGCCGGGTCATCGCCGAGGTGCCCCTGCATGCAGTTCACCACCGTCAGCCCGATCCCGCAGGCCTCCACCCGCACCAGGACCTCGCCGTCGCCCGGCGATGGCCGGGCTATGTCAGCGGCCTCCAGCGGCCCGCCCCATGCCTTGATCCGCAGCGCTCGCATCGACGGCCTCCTTAGGGGTTCCCGCGCTTAACCTACTGGCTGCGCAGGTGCCGCCCGTTGCCGATGATTGGCCTTCAGCCCAATCTCCGGGACGACTGCTATGCCTGCGGCCCAGACTGACGCCCCATGCCCTTGCGGTTCGCCGCCGGGCGAGAAGGATGGGATCTGCGAGCGTGAGAACAGGAGGCGGTCCATGACGCGGGTGGCGATCATCGGCGGAGGCATCGGCGGGCTGACGGCGGCGAACGCGCTGACGCGGGCCGGGATCGAGGTGGCGGTCTACGAGGCCGCCGGCGAGCTGAAGGAGATCGGAGCGGGGGTCGCGCTGCACCCCAACGCGATGCGGGTGCTGCGGTCGATCGGCGTGGAGGACGCCGTGCGCGGGATCGCCGGGCGGTCGCAATGGCAGTGGACGCGCGCCTGGACCGGCCGGGTGATCGCCAGGTCGACCCCGGCCCAGCAGGCGGCCAGCTTCGGGCTGACCGGGGCGACCGTGCACCGGGCCGACCTGCTGGACGTGCTCGCCGCCGCGCTGCCGGAGGGCATCGTGACGCTCGGGAAGCGCTGCACCGAGGTGCTGCCCGGCGGGGACGCGGACCCGCCCGTCGCCCGGTTCGCCGACGGCAGCGAGGCCACCGCCGACGTGATCATCGGCGCAGACGGGATTCACTCGGTGGTGCGGACGGCGTTGTTCGGACCGGACGCGCCGCGGTTCACCGGGAAGATCTGCTACCGCAGCGTCATCCCGGCCGCGGCGGTCGCGGGCAAGCAGGTGAACACAGACGGAGCGCAGTGGTTCGGGCCGCACGGGACGATCGTCGTGTACCCGTTGCGGGGCACCGACTTGCTGAACGTGGTCTGCCACTACGACGACGACGGGTACCGGCACGAGTCGTGGGTGACCGAGTGCGAGGGCGCCGAGGTGCTGGAGCGGTACGCCGACTGGCACGAGGAGCTGCTGCGGCTGTTCGCCGCCGGGGACACCTGGTACAAGTGGGCGCTCTACGATCGCGACCCGATTCCCGCGTGGACCCGCGGCCGGGTCACGCTGCTCGGCGACGCGGCGCATCCGATGCTCCCCTACCTCGGGCAGGGTGCCTGCCAGGCGCTGGAGGACGGCGCCGTGCTGGCGACCGCGATGGCCGCCGGGGCCGCCGGCCCGGCCGCGGGGCTGGCCCGGTACGAGGCAGCCCGGCGGCCGCGGGCCAGCCGCGTCGTGCTGGCCGCCCGTGAGCGGGGGCTGAGCAACCACCAGTCGTCGCGGTGGGCAGCCTGGCGGCGCGACGTGGCGATCGCGGTCCGCCGCCGAGTCAACCGCCGCGACCCGGAAGGCCGCGGCACCAGCTGGCTCGCCGACTACGACGCCACCTCCCCCGACGTGCTATTAGGGCTCCGCGGGGGCTTTCTGGACGGGGAACTTCGTGTCGTGCATGACCGCGGTCACCGGCTCGCCCGCGAGCACGGCGACCGCCATCTGCTCCTCGCGGGCGACGACGCGCTCGGCGAACGCGATGACGTCGGCGGCCCGCTCCCGGGGGATGAAGACGACCCCGTCGCGGTCGGCGAGGACCAGGTCGCCCTGCTCGACGCGGACGCCGGCGAAGTCGACCGGCTCCCCGGTGGCGACCTGGACGATGCGGCCGCGGGCGCTGACCGGAACGACCGCCCGGCCGAAGACGGGGAAGCCGAGTTGCTCACCCTCGGCGATGTCGCGGCAGGCGCCGTCGATCACCACGCCGCGGATGCCCCGGTACCGCGCGGCGCGGGTGAGGATGCCACCCCAGCAGGAGACGTCCAGCCGGCCGTCGTTGGCCACCACGATGACATCGCCATCGCTGGCGCTGTCGATGGCGCTGGCTGCGATATGCGCCGCCGGGCCGCCTTGCGACTTGGGTCCGGCGGTGACGGTGCGGGCGACGCCGGCCAGAGCATGCTCGACGGGCCACAGGCGGCCCACCCCGGTGGTGGCGCCGGGCAGCCCGAGGGCGTCCAGGGCGTCCGAGACCGCGCAGCAATCCAGCCGGGCCAGCCGCTCCAGCAAGGTCGCGACGCCCATTGCGATCCGTGCCATGGGGATGTCACCTTCTCTCTGCTTTTAGTATCAGTTGACGACGCGCCGTCGTCGATGGTCCGACCGCCTGGTATGCCTGGTGGCACCGGCCGGGCGACAGGCAGTCGGGCCCGGCTGCACGATGCGCTACCGGATCGAGCCCGGGCATGGGACGATAGGCCGCAAATCGTGGGCATTCACCGGCGGGGAGTGAATATGAGCACGCGAGACATCGGGGGCTGGGCAGCGCAGGGATCGCGGGCCGGACGCTCGTCGGCGCGCCTGGTGCTGGGGGCGAGACTGCGGGGGCTGCGGGAGGCCGCCGGCATCACTCCCGAGGAGGCCGCCCAGGCGATCCGGGGGTCGCGATCGAAGATCAGCCGGCTCGAGCATGGCCGGACCGGCTTCAAGTCCCGTGACCTGGCCGACCTGCTGACCTGCTACGGGGTCAGCGACATGGCCGAGCGCGCGACCCTGCTCGAGCTGGCCGCGCACGCGAACGTCGACAGCTGGTGGCAGGCGTACGGGGACGTGGTTCCCCCGTGGCTGGAGCAGTACCTCGACATGGAGCGGTCTGCCTGCCTGATCCGGGCCTATGAGGCTCAGTACGTTCCCGGCCTGCTGCAGACGGGGGACTACGCCCGCGCTGTCATGCGGTCGAGCCTCCCGGGCGCGACCGACGCGGAGGTCGAGCGGCGGGCTGAACTGCGGCTGGTTCGCCAGCAGGTGCTGCGCTGGGCCGGCCAGGCGTGCTTGTGGGTCGTGATCGACGAGGCGGCCCTTCGCCGGCCGGTCGGCGGCCGGGTCGTGATGAAGGCTCAGGTCGAGTACCTGATCGAGGCGTCCAGGCTGCCCAACGTGCGCATTCAGGTGCTGCCGCTGAGTGCGGGCGGGCACGCGGCGGGCGGCGGTAGCGTCACCGTGCTGCGGTTCCCCGAGTCCGAGCTGCCCGATGTGGTGTACCTGGAGCAGATGCTCACCGCGGTCTACCTGAGCAGGCCCGAAGACAGCGCTCACTACCGGGACGTCCTGAACCTCCTGGCGGCGCAGGCGGTGGACCTCAACGCGACGCCGGCGACGCTGGAGCGGCTCCTGACCGAGGCGTGACCACGTTGTCAGGCCAGGGTTTAGGATCGCGTCATGACCACCAGCCCCGGGGTCCCCGGCCCCCAGGTGCCGCCAGGGATCGACTCCTCGGTCTCGCACTCGGCTCGGATCTGGAACTACTGGCTCGGCGGTAAGGACTTCTACCCTGTCGACAAGCAGGTGGGCGACCAGATCCTCGCGTTCGTGCCCGAACTGGTCCGCTCGGCGCGAGCCGACCGGTATTTCCTGGCCCGCGCGGTGCGCTTCCTGGCCGCCCAGGGAATCCGCCAGTTCCTGGACGTCGGCACCGGCCTGCCGACTGTGGACAACACCCACGAGGTGGCCCAGCGCGCGGCCCCGGAGTCAAAGATCGTCTACGTCGATAACGACCCGCTGGTGCTGGTGCACGCGCGCGCCCTGCTGACCAGCACTTCCGAGGGCCGCTGTGACTACATCGACGCGGACGTGCTCGACCCGCGGTCGATCCTGGCCCAGGCGGCCACGACCCTGGACTTCAGCCAGCCCGTCGCGATCATCATGCTCGGGGTCTTGAACTTCGTCATCGACGCCAACGAGGCCCTGCGCGTCGTGCGGCAGCTGACGGAGGCCACCGCGCCGGGCAGCTACCTGGTGATCTCGCACCCGACCACGGAGGTCGACGCGGCGCCGATGACCGAGGCCGTCCGCTTCTGGAACGAGCAGGGCTCGGCCCAGATGAGGCTGCGCACCCGCGAGGAGCTCGCGCGGTTCTTCGACGGGATGCAACTGCTGGAGCCAGGGATAGTGACATGCTCCCGGTGGCGGCCTGAGGTCATGGAGATCAGCGACATCGTCGACGTGACGCACTTCGGCGGCGTCGCGCGAAAGACCGGCTGACGATCAGGTGGTGGCCCGGACAGGGGCAGGGCGGTCCGAGGCAGGACGGACGGTGGCGGGACCGGTTGAGCCGCGGACGACCAGCTCGGGCTCGAAGAGCAGCTCCTCGGGGTGCGGGACCACGGTCTCCATCTGGTTGACCAGCAGCGCGACGGCGGCCTTGCCCATGGACTCGATGGGCTGGCGGACCGTGGTCAGCGGCGGGTCCGTGCAGTTCAGCCAGCCCGAGTCGTCGTAGCCGACCACCGACACGTCGCCGGGGACCGTCATGCCAAAGCGGCGGACGGCGCGGATCGCGCCGAGGGCGAGGACGTCGCTGCCGCAGATGATGCCGGTCACGCCCTGGCGCAGGATCCGGGTGGTCGCCGCCTGCCCGCCCTCCAGCGAGAACAGCGCGTTCTCGACCGGCGCGACCGATAGCCCGGCTCGCTGCGCGTCAGCGCGGAACCCCTCCAGCTTGCGGCGGGAAGGCATGTGGTCCTCGGGGCCGAGGACCAGGCCGATCCGCTCGTGGCCGAGGGCCAGCAGGTGCCCGAAGGCCTGGCTCGCGGCCGAGATGTCGTCGGTGGCCACGCAGGGGAAGTCCAGCCCGTCGATCGCGGCGTTGATGAGGACGACCGGGACGCCGCGCTCGTGCAGCAGCTCATAGTGGTCATGGGGGGCGGCCAGCTCGGCGAAGTGGCCGCCGGCGAACACTACCCCGGAGGCGTGCTGCTCTAGCAGCAGGTCCACGTAGTCGGCCTCGGACAGGCCGCCCGCGGTCCGGGTGCACAGTACCGGGGTGAACCCGCGCTGGGCCAGCGCGCCGCCGATGACCTCGGCCAGCGCGGGGAAGATCGGGTTTTGCAGCTCGGGCAGAACGAGGCCGATCAGCCGGGCGCGCTGCCCGCGCAGCCGGGTGGGGCGCTCGTACCCCAGCACGTCCAAGGCGGTGAGGACCGCCTCCCGGGTGCTGTCGGACACGCCGGCCTTGCCGTTGAGCACCCGGCTCACCGTGGCCTCGCTGACCCCGACCTTCTGGGCCACTTCCGCGAGCCGCTTGGCAGGAGTTCGCGTCATGGCTGCCACGATACGGCATCCCGCCGCAAGATCTTGCAGGCCGATCGGTCGCTTGCGGCAACGTTCCCGACAGGATCCAGCCAGAAGGTTCCCACCAGTCGTTATGATCAATCGTAATTAAGTTGTGTCTTTGCATAATTTCGTCATGATCTTGCTAGTGGAAGTCGGCTTATGTATGTTCGCCGTAACGGCGACGCGCCCGGCAACAGCCGCCAGCCCCGGCGGCAGGACGCGGAAGTCGCCCACTCATCGCCCAAGGAAGGGATTGATCGATGAGAGCAGAGCGCTACCGCCTGGTAGCCGCAGCCGCCGCCGCAGCTGGGCTCGTCCTCACTGCCGCGGCCTGTTCCAGCAGCAACTCAGCCAGCGGGGCCGCCGCGAGCAGCGGAGGCGGCAAGGTCACCATCTCCATCAACTGCGCGCCGCCCGCGGCACAGCAGCCCGTGCAGCACAAGGAATGGCTGGAAGACGTCGCGATCTTCGAGAAGGCCAACCCGGACATCACCATCAACAGCGTCTACAACTACCCGTGCGAGCAGCCCGCGACGTTCACCGCCATGCTGCGCGGCGGGACCGAGCCGGACATCTTCTACAGCTACTTCACCGACCTGCCGCAGGTGCTGCTGTCCGGCCAGGCGGCGGACATCACGCAGTACGTGAACGCCAAGACCGTGCCCACGCTGCCCGACATCCTGCCCGGGGCGATGAAGGCGGTCACCGCCGGCAAGACCATCTACGGCATCCCGACCTCCAACTACACCCAGGGCCTGATCTACAACCGCAAGCTCTTCCAGCAGGCGGGCCTGGACCCCGGCCAGCCGCCGACCACCTGGGCGGACGTGGAGAAGGACGCCGCCGCCATCGCCAAGCTGGGCAACGGCATCGCCGGCTGGGGTGACTACAGCGCCGGCAACACCGGAGGCTGGCACTTCTCCTCCTACATCGACGCCGTCGGCGGCTCCATGGTCAACCAGAACACCGCCCCGCCCACCGCGAACTTCAACACCGCCGAGGCCCAGCAGATCCTGCGGGTGCTGCACGACATGCGATTCAAGGACCACGCGATGAGCGCCACCCAGGGCCTGCAGTGGGGCGCGCTGCAGCAGCAGTTCGCCGCGGGCAAGCTGGGCATGTACATCGCCGCGCCCGACGACATCTACAACGTGATCATCCCGACCGACAAGGGCAACCTCGACGACATCGGCATGGGCCCGCTGCCCAGCATCAGCGGGACCCCGGCGGCCTCGCTGTCCGGCGGCAACGACTACATCTTCGCCAAGCACGACACCCCGGCGCAGATCCAGGCCGGCCTGAAGTGGATCAACTTCGAGAGCCTGACCCCAGGCACCGGCCAGTTCAACTTCGCCAGGCTCAAGGCGGACGGCTTCCCGGTCGGCTTCCCCGAGCCGCAGCTGTTCCAGGGCACGACGGGCTCGGCGGTTAACGACCTGCGCGCCAAGTACGCCACGATCAAGACCGACTACTACAAGCCGTTCGTGGCGGCCAACGAGGCCGCGGCCGGCGAGCCGACGAACGCCCAGGCGGTCTACAAGACGCTCGACCCGGTCATGCTGGCCGTGCTGACCGAGCCGAACGCCGACATCCCGTCCCTGCTCAAGACCGCGACGACCAACGTCAACACGATCTTGGCCAACGCCGGATAGTGATGGGCAAGGTCGCTCGAGCGCAGCGCACCGCGTCCGCGTGGGCATTCCTCATCGGCGCGGTGCTCTGCTTCTCCTTCTTCTCCTGGTTCCCGATCGTCCGCGAAGTCATCATGAGCTTCCAAAAGCCCGTGTACGGCGGCGGGAACACCTGGGCGGGCTTGGCCAACTACGTCCGGATCTTCCACGACCCGACGTTCTGGCAGGCCTGGCGTAACACCCTTGAGTTCACGATCCTGGCCCTCGTCGTCGGCTACGCCGTGCCGTTCTTCGTGGCGATCTTGCTCAACGAGCTGCGGCATGCTCGCGGCTACCTGCGGGTGCTGGTCTACCTGCCGGTGATGCTGCCGCCCGCCACGGCGCTGGTGCTGTTCAGCTACTTCTACAACCCGCAGTACGGGCTGTTCGACCGGCTCCTGCACGCGGTAGGGCTGCCGGTCTCGCAGTGGGTCCTCACCCCCGGCGACGGGTTCTTCAGCATCGCGATGATCTCGGTGGTCATCGCCTCCACGTGGATGAACATGGGCAGCGCCACGCTCATCTACCTGGCGGCGCTGCAGAACATCCCCGGCGAGCTGTACGAGGCGGCGGAGCTGGAGGGCGCGAACCTGTTCCAGCGGATCCGGCACGTCACGATCCCGCAGACCCGGCTGGTGCTTGTCATGCTCCTCATGCTGCAGGTCGTCGCGACCATGCAGATGTTCATCGAGTCGTTCGTGCTCACCAACGGCGGCGGCGGAGTCGACAACAACACCCAGTCCGTCGTGATGCTCATCTACCAGTACGCGTTCGCGATGAGCGGCGCCAGCAACTACAACAGCGCCTCGGCACTGGGCGTGGTCCTCATGCTCGTGCTCGCGGTCTTCTCCGGCGGGTTCCTGTGGGCGACCCGCGAGCGCGGCTAGGAAGGAATGCCTCCATGGCCACAGCAACCAGGGAAGCCACGCGAGCCCCGGCGGCCCCGGCGGCCGGGGCGAGGCGGGCGTCCCGGCGGGCGCGCCCGGCAACCGGGAGCCACCAGCGCACGCTGGTCTCCAGCGTCACGCTGAACAGCCGGCGAGGCAAGATCATCTACCGGGTCGTGCTGGCCCTGGTGATCGTGGTGTTCACCCTGGCGTTCATCGGCCCCATGTACTTCCTGTTCACCAGCGGGCTGAAGTCCACCCAGGAGGCCATCGCCACGCCGCCGACCCTCTACCCGCACCATCCGGTCCCGGGCACCTACTCCGCGGCGTGGAGCCACCTCGACGTCGCCCGGATGATGGGGAACACCCTGTACTACGCCTTCGGCGCGCTGGTCTTCCAGCTCGTCTTCGACATCGCCGCCGCCTACTCCCTGTCCAAGCTGCGCCCGTTCCTGGGGAACGCCGTGCTGTTCGGGATGCTGGCGACGCTGATGATCCCGGTCACGGTACTGGTCGTCCCGCAGTACGTGACGGTGGCCGACCTGCCGATCCTGCACGTGAACCTGATCGGCACGCCGGAGGCCATCTGGCTGCCGTCGGTCGCCAACGCGTTCAACATCTACCTGCTCAAGCGGTTCTTCGATTCCATCCCGAGCGACTACATCGACGCCGCCCAGGTCGACGGGGCGTCGCGGCTGCGGATCTTGTGGAACATCGTGCTGCCGATCTCCCGGCCGATCATCGCGGTGGTCTCGATCTTCAGCCTCGTCGCGGTCTGGAAGGACTTCCTGTGGCCGCTGCTCGTCGAGTTCGGCTACAGCCCCACCCGGGAAACCCTCAACGTCGGCATCTGGCAGGGCGTGATCGGCACCCCGCCGAACCTCCTCATCGCCGCCTCCGCCATCGCAGCCGTCCCGACGATCGCGTTCTTCCTCATCTTCCAGCGCAACATCATGGCCGGCCTCACCGCTGGCGGCATCCGCGGCTGACAAGCCCTGCCCCACCACAAACCCAGAAAGCAGGTCAACCGTGCCCGAGCACGCCCCATCGGATTTCTGGTGGCGCACCGCCGCGATCTACCAGCTCTACATGCGCAGCTTCGCGGACGGCGACGGCGACGGGACTGGCGACCTGGCCGGAGCCCGCGCGCAGCTGCCCTACCTGGCCAAGCTCGGCGTGGACGCGATCTGGTTCAACCCGTGGTACGCCTCCCCGATGGCCGATGCCGGCTACGACATCGCCGACTACCGCGCCATCGAGCCGGTCTTCGGCACCCTGGCCGACGCGGACGCGCTGATCAGCGAGGCGCACGGGCTCGGCATCAAGATCATCATCGATGTTGTGCCCAACCACGGCTCCGACGCCCACCCCTGGTTCGCTCAGGCGCTGGCCGAAGGCCCCGGCTCGCCAGTCCGCGAGCGGTTCTGGTTCCGGGACGGGCGCGGCCCGGACGGCGGCGAGCCGCCGAACAACTGGCAGTCGATCTTCGGCGGCCCGGCGTGGACGCGGGTCACCGAGCCGGACGGCGCCCCCGGCCAGTGGTACCTGCACCTGTTCGCACCCGAGCAGCCGGACTTCAACTGGGGCAATCCCGCGGTCCGCACCGAGTTCGAGGACGTGCTGCGGTTCTGGTTCGACCGCGGCGTCGACGGCATCCGGATCGACTCCGGCGCCTTGCTCACCAAGGACCCGGCGCTGCCCGACGTCAGCCCGGACGAGCCCCCGGGCCCCGCGCACCCGTTCACCGACCGCGACGACGTGCACGACATCTACCGGTCGTGGCGCGCCATCGCGGACGAGAAGCCGGGACGGGTGCTCATCGGCGAGATCTGGCTCCCGGACGCCCAGCGCACCGCCGCCTACGTAAGGCCCGGCGAACTGCACGCCGTCTTCAACTTCCCGTACCTGAGCTGCCCGTGGGACGCCACCTCGCTGCGGCGGGCCATCGAGGAGGCACTGGCGCTCACCGCGCCCGCTGGCGCGCCGGCGACCTGGGTGCTGTCCAACCATGACGTGGACCGGCCTGTCTCCCGCTACGGCCGCGCCGACACTCATTTCGACCTGGCCCGGCGCCGCTACCTGCACGGCTACCCCGTCGACCTGGCGCTCGGCACCCGCCGGGCCCGCGCGGCGGCGCTGCTCACCCTGGCCCTGCCCGGGTCGGTCTACATCTACCAGGGCGAGGAGCTGGGCCTGTGGGAGGTCCAGGACATCCCCGACGAGCTGCGCCAGGACCCGATCTGGCGGCGCACCGGCGGCGAGGATCCCGGCCGCGACGGCTGCCGGGTCCCGCTGCCCTGGTCAGGCACGGAGCCCCCGTTCGGCTTCTCCCCGCCCGGGTCGCCGGGCGAGCCATGGCTCCCGCAGCCCAAGGAGTGGCGCGACTACACGGTGGCGGCCCAGTCGGCCACCGACGGCTCGATGCTCGCCCTCTACCGGGAGGGGCTGGCGATGCGCCGCCATGAGGGTGCCTTGCGGGCGGAAATTGCCCTTGACTGGCTCCCCGAGCGGGACGGGGTGATCGCCTTTGACCGCGGGGACGTGCGGTGCGTCACCAACTTGTCGCAGCAGCCGGCCGACCTGCCGCCGCACGCCGAGGTCCTGCTGGCCAGCGACCAGCTGGCCGACGGCTTGCTCCTTCCTGACACCACCGCCTGGCTAAGGACATAGCCCCTCAAGCCCCTTTGGATAGCCCCAACGTATCGCTGGTGACTGTCGCGATGTAACGCCCGCGCCAGTGCCGTCCAAGTACGGGCGAACGGACGGATGCGAAGGGGAGCACGTGAGCACACCAGAAGGGCTGGCCGGCATAGCCCATGACCCGCTGGCCTTCGAGGTCTTCTACCGGCGGCACGTCGGCGCCGTGACCAGGTTCTTCGCGCGGCGCGTGGCCGACCCGCACCTGATCGCCGACCTGACCGCCGACGCGTTCGTGGCGGTCATCGGCTCGGCGGCCCGGTACCAGCCGGAACTCGGTTCCGAGCTCGGCTGGCTGTACGGGATCGCGCGGAACGTCCTCGCCAGCCAGCGGCGGCGCACGGCCCGGGAACTGCGGGCGACGCGGCAGGTCGCCGGGCACCGCCTGCTCGATGACAACGACATCGCCCGGCTGGAAGCGCGCATTGACGCGGAACGCGCGGCCCGGAGCCTGCATCAGGCGATTTCCCGGCTGCCGGACAAGGAGCGCGCCGTACTCGAGCTGGTCGCCGTCGACGATCTCACGGTAACCGAGGCGGCGGCCGCGCTCGGCATCAGGCCGGGCACCGCACGGGTCCGGCTGCACCGCGCACGGCACAAGGCGGCCGGCGGCCTGGCCGAGCGCCCGCCATCGACCGACCCCCCGCATGCTCCGCCCGTCCGCGTCCTGTCAGTCGTCGTGGTGGAGGAGAGCTAGTCATGAATATCCAAGACGATATTCCGGTCGGCGGGTTCGAGGAGCGGCTGCTCGCAGAGCTCAAGGCGGCGGTGGCGATCCAGTCGCCGCGCCCGTCGCCGGGGCTGGGGCCGGAGCCGGCCTGGGCTGGGCGGGCGCGGCCGCGCGGGATGCGGCTCGGCCGCCGCGCCCTGGCCGGCGTCGCCGCCGCCGCCGTGGCCGGCGGCACGCTCACCGGCGGCCTGGTGGAGCACGACCTCAGCCGCGTTGCCGCGGCCCCGGCCGTGACCACCGCCGCCCTGGACGCGTTCCTGGACAAGGCGGCGGCGGCGGCGCTGAAGTCGGCCGCCTCGCCGGAGTGGAAGTACGTGTGGCAGGGCCAAGTGGAGCGCAGGATTCAGCGTGGTCCCGGGCAGCCGGTCGAATGCCAGCAAGGGATCAACCGGACGCCGGTGACCGGGCTGCTTGACGTCATCTACAGCAAGCCGGTCGCCTGTGACCGGGTCGTGCTCTGGCAGCCGCCGACGACACAGGTACGGCCCGCCGCGCCCAGCCCGAAGGTGAGCGCCGCGCCGGGTACCGCGCACCGCCACTACCCCGACCTGAGCCTGCTGCCGACCACGCCGGACGCGCTGCGCGCCGAACTGTACGCGGCGGCCGACCGCGGGCCCGGGTACTGGGAGATGACGACCGACGACAAGGACGCCATCGTGTTCGGGCTGATCACCCGGATCCTGGAGTCCGGCGTCGACGGCGGGCCACTGCGCGCGGCCCTCTACCGGGTGGTGGAGCAGGTACCCGGGGTATCGATCACCTTCGGCGCGAAGGATCTCATCGGCCGGACCGGCGCCGGCATCACGTTCACCGAGCACGGGCCGCACGGGCTCAGCAACACGACCGGGTTCATCCTGTCCTCGGCTCCGTCATTCGTCGTCCTCGGCACCATGCAGGCCGGGTATGACTGGCACGTGCCCGGCCCGCCGCGATACAGCAGCTTCGCCGCGGCCTACCTCCGCATGGTCGAGTGGTACGCGGCGACGCAGAGCACCCGTCCCCCGGGGCACTAGCTGAGGACCCGCAAGCGGCGATGCCGCTGTCCCGGGGTGGGGGGACAGCGGCATTGCCCTGACGTCGTCGTTGACGTCGCTCACGGGTTGCGCGGGGTTACGGGTAGCTGGTCACGTCGACGGGCTCGACCGTGGCCGGGTTGTCGGAGCGGACCGGGCCGCCGACGCCGTTGACGATGGAGTCCAGGCCGCCCGAGCCGGCGATCCACACGCCGAACACGTTGTGGAACTGGACGCCGGCCGTTTGCGGTGACTGGAACGCCGCCGAGACGTGCAGCGTCGCCGGGGTGTTGATGAACACGACGTAGCTGCCCATCCCGTAGCCGTTGAAGGTCTTCACGTGGTCGCCGACCTGGAAGGCCGGGTAGCCGGGCTGGGTGGGCGACTGGTTCCAGGCGTCCTGGCTCGGCGGGTCGTAGGGCAGCTCGTTCTGGAAGAAGATGTCGGTGCCGCCGTTGCCGGTCCAGATCGCCTCGCTCTTCTGGTAGTGCTCGACGGCCAGGCCGTAGGCGGTGACGTTGTCGCCGGTGACGACGGCGCCGGTGTCACCCTTGTTGGCGGTCCAGCCGACGTTGTTGCCGTGGTCAGCGCGCCACACCCACACGTCATCGATGATCGAGTGGGAGGCGTTGTCCAGCAGGCTGACGGTCGCCGAGGTGGGCGTGGTCTCCGCGCCGCCGATCCGGAAGTGCACGTCCTGGATGAGGTCGGGGTTGGCCGCCGCCTGCCGGTCGGTCAGCTTGTCGAGCACGCCGGGCAGGCCGACCGAGACCAGCACCGGGGAGTTGACCGGGCCGGCGTCCACGAGGAGGTCCTGCACCTTCACGCCGACGTTCGGCAAGACGACGAGCGCCGCGTTGCCCTGCTGCGGGACCAGCGTCGCCAGGCCCTGGCCGAGCACGAGGGTGCCCGGTCGCGAGACGACGATCGGGTCCTTGAGGTTGTAGACGCCGGGCGTGAGGATGAGGTTCTTGCCCAGGAGCAGCGCCGCGTTGATCGCGAGGACCGGGGTGCCCGGGCTGGCGATGAAGAACCTCGACAGCGGCACCGACTGGCCGGCCTGGGCGCCGCCGGCCCAGGAGGGACCGGAGGAGTTCGCCTGGAGGCCTGGTACGAACACCTGGTAGTTTCCGTTGCCGGCGTCATAGAGGAACGGCTCTTCCTCGGTCACCGGGCTAGTCGGCAAGACGGTGTTCTGCTGGCACTGGCCGGTGAAGACCGGGGCCGGGGCGCCCTGGACGCCGGAGTACACCATGTTCCACAGGCCGTTCGGGCAGCCGCTTTGGCCGCCGATGGAGCTGTTGCGGACCAGGTACTGCTGGTTGCCGAAGAAGTTGAGGCTGCCGGTGACCTGGCTGTCGGCGATGAATCCGCCGCTGGCGAAGTTGTGGTTCGCGCAGTAGTCCTGGAAGACGACGCTGCCGTTGATGATGACGCGGCGCAGCGGGGCGGCCTGGGAGGCGGCCCAGAACTCGGCGCTGTTGGCGCAGCCCGCCCCGAAGGGGTCCGGGTTGGGTGGCGCGTACGCTGGCGGCGAACTCGGCAACGTCACGTTGAGGGTGAGGTTGGACAGCGAGCGCCAGAAGTTGTCGTCGGCGTTGCAGTCCTGGGTCCCGGCGGTGCAGAGGTTGTTGAAGACGTCCGCGGCGCCGTTGACGACCGTGTCGCCCGGATTCTTGCCGAGCCCGGCGACCTGCGTGTAGTAGCCGACCTGGAAGACGAGCGGGCTGGCCTTGGACCCGTAGGCGCCCGGCTCGAAGTAGATGGTGTACCGGTTGCTGTTGAACTGGGCGTCCACCGGGACCTGCTGGGTGGCGATCGCGTCCAGGTCGGCCTGGATCGCCGACTGCGACATGGCCGGGGTGAACACGCAGACGTTCGGGCCGAACGTCGCCGAGGCGGCGTCCGGGCAGATGCTGGCGGGGAGCGGAGCGGCTTTGGCGGTGGCTTGCGTGCCGCCGACGGCGGCAAGCGCGCTGGCGGCGAGCGCCGCCGCGAGAAGGAGAGGACGTATGGTTCGACGCATAAACGGCACCTCACTGTGCTGACGGTCCCAGGTCGTGCAGGAGTTCCCAGCTCGGAAACTAGACCAACCGCGGGCGCGTGAGAAGACTAGCCTTTGAACTAAGCCGTAAAAAAACCGTGAAAGCTTTGGCGTCCGCCGGCCTCGGGGCGCGTCGCCGGCGCTGCCGCGCGGGACTAGGCGGGAAGCTGGCCGAGCATTGCGGCGCCGAGCATAGTCAGTGAATGCCGCACTGAACGGCCCGCGCGGCTGGTCTCGATCAGGTAGGCGTCACGCAGGACCTTGGCGTGCTCGGAGGCCGACGCCGGGCTGATGCGCACCTCCTGGGCCAGCTCGGCCGTGCCGCGCGGCTTGCGCAGCGCCCGCAGCACGGCGGCCCGGGTCGGGCCGAGCAGGGCCGCGAGGGCGTCGGAGACGGGCGGGTCGGCCGGCGCGGTGCCGCCCAGCATAGTGTCGGGCGGGCCCGGCTGGCCGCTCCGCGCGCAGCCGTACAGGAGCACCGGAGCGGTCCGGGCCGGGCCGTCGCCGCAGCTGAAGACGGGCGGGCCGGCCCAGCAGGCGAGCGGCTGGATCAGCAGGCCCGACCCGTCCAGCTTCATCTCCCATTCCCATTCGTAGTCGACGCCCGTGCAGTCGAGCCCGTCGTCGCGCCAGCGCAGCCCTGGGTCCAGCGCGGCGAAGAGCCTCTCGTGGCCGCCGGCCGCCAGCACCGACATGCGGCTGGGCGCGCTGGCATGAAACACGCTGAGCACGCTGTCCCAGCGCGGCGCGACGACGGCGGCGTGCAGGTCGCTGAGGGCGCGCACGAAGACATCGCGTGCCTCGCGGTCGCCGTCGGCCAGCTGGCGAACCCAGGCCGGCGGCCGGGCGGAACGGTATTCCCAGACGGCGTCGAGCTCCATGCGCAGCAATTCAGCGGGCATCGCGCGGAGTGTCTCCAGTGCCTCATCTATATCGGGAGTAACGGAATTCGCGAAGAACAGCCAAGGTCCGCGCGGCCCGATCAGGTCCAGCAACGGCCGCGCGCTGGCCGGGAATGCCAGGTGCGCCTCGCGCAGCCAGGGGATGACGCGGCCGGGGGCGCGTGACGTCGCCGTCCGGCGCAGTTCCGCCAGCGCCATGGTGGTTTCGATGAGCGGGGCCGGATCCGGGCTGAACCGCGTGCGGGCAACATCATCGGCGGTGAACACGACGCGAGCCAAGGATGCCTCCGTGAAGGTGTATCCCGGTGATCCTTCGGCCGTGCCCGAATTCATTGTCCGGAACCTGTAAGCCAGGTTTCGCCATAGCTCAGCCCATCGTAGGACCCGGCGAGACCAGGTACGACATTTGGCCGCGGGACCCTAACGATTTTCAGAACTTCGCCGGAGGGTGAATTCGCAATGCATAGCCAGGAATGGCCACCAGGCCGCCCGCCACTTCCCGCTCCGCGAGCCTGAGCCAGGACTAGTCAACAGGGCTGAGGCCGGTGAGGTAACGCTGCACGGACGGGGCGACCGCCGCCACCACGTCAGCGGCGGGCAGTGCGGCCAGTGGCTGCAGGCGCAGGATGTAGCGGCACAGGGCCAGGCCGAGCAGCTGCGCCCCGATGAACGCGCCGCGCTCGGCCGCGTCACTGGCGCCCAGTGCGGCGACGGGGCCGGTGATCAGCTGGCCGAGCGCGGCCTGCAGCTGGGCGGCCACCGCCTCGTTGGTGACGGCGGTGCGCAGCAGAAGGATCAGCTCGTCGTCGCGGGTGACGTCCTCCCACCGCGCGACGAGGTGCCGGACCAGCACCTCGCCACGCTCCGGCGGAGGGACCACCCGCAGGTCAGGAACCCGCAGGTCAGCGGTGGCGGCGGCAGTGAACAGGCCAGCCTTGGACCCGAAGTACCGCATGACCATCGAGGCGTCGACCCCGGCCGTCGCGGCCACGGCCCGGATGGTGGTCTGCTCGTAGCCGTGCGCCGTGAACTCCGACCGCGCGGCGGCGAGGATGGCCCTTCTAGTGCCCGCCGACCGTGGCCCCCCGGTCCCCGGCGCCGCTTCCGCCGCGTCTGCTACTGACATGCGGCCCACCCTATCCGTCCGGGGCATCAATGCCAACATGCGTTTGCCAACGTGCGTTGGCATTAGTTATGGTGAAGCCAGCACTCGGTGGCAGCGTGGGAGGTCTCCCGGTGGAAAAGCGATCAGGGCCCGCGTTCCGGCTGTCAGCCAGGTTCCGGCCGCACGCGGGCTTCGTCGTGGCTAACGCCCTGTTCGCGGCCATATTCGTGGCCCTGATCCTCAGCGCGTTCCACGCGCCGTCCCCGCACGGCCTCCCGGTGGGAATCGTCGCCCCCGCGACGGTGACCGGGCAGGTCGAGGACACGCTCGGCGCTGCTGACCCGGGCGGCTTCGACCTGCGGATATATGGCAGCGAGGCGGCCGCGCGGGCGGGGATCGCCCATGATGAGGTGGACGGGGCGCTAATCGCCTCACCCGGGGGGCTACGGCTCCTGGTGGCCCGGGCTGGCGGTGGCGCTCCTGCCCAGGCCCTGGTCACGGCGTTCGGCACGGTCGCGGCCCGGACCGGGACGCCCCTGGCGGTGGCCGACGTGGCGCCGCCGCTGCCGGGCGACTCGATGGCGCTGTCACCCTTCTTCGTCGTTCTCGGCGTGCTGTTCCCCAGCCTGGCCGCCGGATCGGCGTCCGCGCTGGCGTTCCGGCGCGCCCGGCCCGCGTGGGGCGTGGCCGCCCCCGTCGTGGTGGCCGTCGTAGTCGGCACGGTGGCCGCGGGCATCGCCGATGGCCTGGCGGGCCTGGGGAGTTATCCAGCGGTGGCGGGCATCGTCGCGCTGTTCTCGCTGGCGGTGGCCGCCCCCACAGCTGCGCTCGGGCGGGTGTGGCCTCCCCTGGTATCGGCGGCGGTCGTGGTGTTCATGGTGGTTGGCATACCCGTGAGCGGGGGGCCATCCGGCCTGGCCTCGTTCGGCCCTGGCTTCCTGCGGGTCCTGCACCCGGCACTGCCGCTGGGAGCGGCGGTCAGTGCCGTGCGCGGTACCGTCTACTTCGGCGGCTACGGCACGGCCGGGCCGGTGTGGACGCTGGCCGCCTGGGCGGTGGCCGGCACTTGCGCGCTCACCATGGTCATCGCCTGGCGGAGGCGCTCACCGGAGGTGCGGCTCCCCCTGCTGGCCGACCTGGGCACCGCCGTCGCACGGCCGCCGGCAGGCGGCCCGGGACTATTGCTTCCGGCTTGCCTGGTGGTCGGGTTCGACAACTCCGAGCCAGCCCAGCGGGCACTTGGCTGGGCCGCGCGGCTGGCCGCTGCCCGCTCCTGGAGCCTGCACGTTGTCTACGCCGATCACGTGCGCATCGACAGCGACTTGTCCGGGTTCGGGCACGGGGAGATAGCGGCGGCGCGGGACCGGGAGGCGGCCGGGGTGGCGGAGGCAGCTGCGGACATCCTGGCCCAGGCAGACATTCGGTGCTCCTTCGAGCGACGCCAGGGCACGCCCGCTGACGCTATCTTGTCAACGGCGGCCGCCCTGGGCGCCACGCCATCAGGAGACCCCATCATCGTGGTAGGCCGGTCCGGGCACGCCATCCGGCACGCCCTCGGGTCCGTGCCGGTCCACTTGCTGCACCATTCCCCCTACCCGGTGCTGGCCATTCCTTAGGGCGAACCGGGCGAGCAGGTGCCCCGGCGGGCTAGGCGGGGGCGCGGCTGCGGAGGCGGCGGAGCATGCGGGCGTCTTGGAAGCCGACCGCACGGGCGGCGGCCTCGACGGTGGCGCCGTGGCCGATCAGGTGCTCGGCCCGCTCCAGCCGCAGGACCTGCTGGTAGCGCAACGGGGTGATGCCGGTCGCCTCGGCGAACCGGCGAGTGAGGGTGCGCTCGCTGACTCCGCACTCGGTTGCCAGGTCCGTGAGCGGGAGCGGGCCGGCGAACCGCGCCTCGATGTGGTCCTGGGCGCGGTGCGCGGTGTCGCTGAGGTGGTTGCGGTGGCGGAGCATGGCGCTGGCTTGCCGCTCGTCCCCGTTGCGGCGGGCGTAGACGACCATCTCGCGGGCGACCTTGGCGGCGGTGGCGGGGCCGTCGCGGACGGCGATCAGGTGCAGGGCCAAGTCGATGCCGCTGGCGATCCCGGCGGAGGTGGCGATCCGGCCGTCGATGACGTAGAGCACGTCGCGGATGACGGTCGCCTTCGGGTAGCGCCGGGCGAGCTCGTCCTGGATGTCGTGATGGGTAGTGCAGCGACGGCCGTTCAGGAGGCCCGCGCGCCCGAGGGCGTCGGCGCCCGCGCAAACGCTGACCACGGTCCCGCCGCTGGCGTGGTGGCCGCGCAGTCGCCGCAGCGTTTGCCTGGCGAGCGGGCCGGTGCCCGCGATGACGGGCGCGGCCCGCCAGCCGGGGACGATGACGAGATCGTGCCGGGTGAGCGCGGGCCAGTCGGTGGCCGCGTTCATGATGACGCCCTGGGCGCTGGGGATGTCCTCCTGCTCGCCGACGTAGGCCAGCTCGTAATCGCAGCCGAGGTCGGCGGCGATGCCGAACGCCTGCGCGGGACCCGCCAGGTCCAGCAGGTGCAGCCCACGGACGAGCAGGAAGACAACTTTGCTCACGATCTGGTCATTTTATCGCCTCGGCGATGGTGACGATTGTGGCGAACCTCCCGGCGAGCGCGTACTCGGTTCGCTCGATGACGGCGGCGGCCGGCAGCGTGCGCGGGTCGCTGAGCAACTCCTCGACAGTCCGGTCCTTCGGGGCATCCCGGTGCGCGATCGGGTTGGTGGCGGTCGCCTCGGTGACGAAGGTGACCTGGTAACCGAGATCGGAGGCGACCCGGGTGGTCGTTTCGGCGCACTGCTCGGTCCTGATCCCGCAGACGACGAGCTCGGTGATGCCCTGCTGGGTCAGTAGTTGCTGCAGGCTGGTGGT
>JAICUO010000393.1 GCA_025935815.1 Streptosporangiaceae bacterium | reverse complement strand
GTTGATCTCCATCCAGGCCTGCGCGACGATGACGCACAGCGCGCTGAGCGTCAGGCAGGTGGTCAGGAACGGCAGCGACCGCCACGCGTAGGACGCCTTCTCCTCATCGGTGGGGGGCGCCGGGATGACCAGGCCCGGCTGAGGTTGATGACGCCCCGCCGAGAGCGCGCTAATGTCCGTTCCCCTGATCTTGCCCCGGGCCGATCCGCACCCAGGTGAGGAACCGGCCCTCATCGGTGGGCGTGTGATAGGGGATGGAGCTGACCAGTTGGTAGCCGCCGTAGCGGTCGATGTCCTTGATGATGCCAGGGTCGTAGACGGTCGGCGCGTAGCCGTCGGTCAGCGATATCACCCCGAAGTAGCGGTCCTTGATCGCGGCGGCGTAGGCGGCGGGCGGATCGGCGACGCGCTGGCCGGTATCGGGGTCGTCGTAGGCGAAGTACGAGCTGTTGCTGATCAGGGTGAAGTTGCTGATCAGGGTCAAGTTGGCGTTCCGCAGGTAGTACTCGGGGATCTGAGGGTTATCGACGAGCACCTGCCCCTGGGCGGCCGAGGCCAACCATGGCTTCAGGGCGCGCACGTACTGGGTGGAGTCCGGCCAGACCGTGAAGTGGGCCGCCGAGTACCAGAACCCGGTCACCGACGCCGCCACCATGGTGATGAAGGCGACCCTGATGGCCGCCGCGACCTTGGCCGACGGCACCACGCGGGCCAGCGACGCCAGCGCGTAGCCGGCGACAATGCAGCCGAACCACGCCCCGTACCCAACGTGCTTGTACAGGCTGACGAGCGTGTGGATCCGGGCCTGCTCGACCGGGGCCAGGAAGACCGCCAGGGCCAGCAGGCAGCCGAGCAGGCGCCGCCGCCAGTCGGGGGACCACGCGATGGCCAGCGCGCCGCAGATCGCCAGGAACGCGACGGCGCCCACCCACTTGCCGGAGACGTACAGCACGCCGGGCATTGGCTCTGAGCCTGCCGCCCGGGACGTCGTGGTCATGGCGATGCCCGCCCAGTACGCCGGGCCGCCGGCCAGCAGGCCGGCCCCGGCCAGGACGGCGCCGGTTCCCAGCTGCGTCACGGTCCCCCAGGCGGCCCGGCGGCCGGAGACCTTCCACAGCGCGAGCACGGTGACCCCGATCACGACCGGGTTGAACAAGACGGCCGCGTACTTCGTCGCGTCGGCCAGCGCCAGCGCGGCACCCGACAGCGCCAGGAACGCCGCGGCGCCCCGCGGCGTGCTCTGCGCGGCGCGCAGCCCGGCCCAGGCCGCCAGCGTGAGCAGGAACAGCGCCATCGCGTCGTAGGTGGCGAAGGCGCCCAGGAACTGCGTCGATCCGACGCCGACGAACAAGGCCACCGCGAAGGCGGCGGCGGTGGCGTCGAACAGGCGGCGGGTGCAGGCGTACAGCAGGCAGGTGGCGCCGAGCATGAAGGCCAGCGAGAGCAGCCGGGCGCCCGCCAGCCCGCCGAGGCTGTCGGCCAGCGCGCCCAGCGGCGGGTAGATGACCGGGGCGCCCGAGAAGTAGGTCGGCAGCGCCTCCTTCGAGATCTGCGCCGAGATCTTCGCGCCGTCTAGCCAGCTCGCCCAGTCCAGGTGCCCGGCCCACAGGTAGAGCGCCTCATCGGCGAACGCGGTGTTCGACCAGACCAGCCGCAGCGACGCCACCGCCTGCACGAGGAGGACCGCCGCCAGCGGCAGCGGGACGCGGCGCAGCAGCGGGATCCGCTGCCAGCGCTCGGCCGCGCGAGCAGGATGCCACCAGCGTCGGGTGGAACGGGACGAGTGGTTCCCATGACGGCCAGCCTGGCGCTGTGCCTCGCGCTGCTCCTGGGCGATCTCGCCCAGGTGATCCAGGGCGGACAGTTGCATCGCAGTATCCGGGCCGGTGAAAACCTCGGCCCGGACAGCAGGCAGTGAGCTCGTCCGGGGGTCCATGAACTCCCCCATCCCGTTCCGCGTCTGCGCGCGCACGCGGTGCCACCTCCGGAGGTTCTCGGCGATTCCGGACGATCAGTACTTAGTCCTCATAGAGATTTACATGAGACGGGTGACCTTCGCGGGCGATTCGGAAAACCGCAACTCATCTGGGGCAAAGCCTCCGGCCAGGGCGGACAGCGCGGTGTCCAGGTAGCCGGGCAGGTCGGCATCGGCCCGCGCCGACCAGCGGTCATACGCGGCGCGGCAGGTCGCCAGGACGGCCCGGCCGATGGCAAGCGGGTACAGCGAGTCGGCGGGCTGGCCAAGGCGGCGCGCGGCGAACTCGCCGACCGCCCGCTCCCACGCGTCGTAATGCTCGGCAGCGGTCGACCACAATGCGGGGACCGTTCCGATCAGGCTCATCCGCTGCCTCAGCTCGGGCAGGTCGGCGGCCTGGTAGTGGTTGGCCGACACCACCGCGCGCCGGATGGCCTCCATCATCGGCACGTCGTCGGGGACCGCGGCCAGCGCCGCCCGGATGGCGTCCACCTCCGCCTCGAACTCCGTCCACAGCACGCTGGACTTGGCGGCGAAATAGCGGAAGAAGGTCCGCTCGCTGACCCCCGCCTCGGCGGTGATCTGCTCGATCGTCGTGTTCTCGAACCCATGCTCCACGAACAGCCGCAAGGCGATCTGCCGCAGCTCACGGGAACTGGTAGCCGGCGGACGACCTCGCCGGGGCGAAGGGGCAGTCACTGAGGGTCACCCCACTTGCTTATGTCATCCCATGTCATTAACATCCCTCATGCTATGGCTAGACGGGGGGACATGGGGAGGAAACGGATGCACGTCGACGTGGCAGCGATCCGCGATCGCGTGCGGGCTCGCGTCGTCGGACGGGAGCGCGAGCTTGACCTGGTGCTGGCGGCCGTCGCGGCCGGGCGGGACATCCTGCTGGAGGGGCCGCCGGGGACCAGCAAGACCACCATCTTGAAGGCGATCACCGCCGAGTGGGGCATCCCGCTGGTCTTCGTCGAGGGCAACGCCGACCTCACCCCGGCCAAGCTGGTCGGCCACCACAACCCGGCCCGGGTGCTGCGCGAGGACTACTCCGCCGAGAACTTCACCGACGGCCCGCTGCTGGAGGCCATGAAGACGGGCGGGTTCCTCTACATCGAGGAGCTGAACCGCGCGCCCGACGACACGCTCAACACCCTGCTCACCGCGATGGCCGAGCGCCGCATCACGGTGCCGAGAGCGGGGACGGCGGTCGCCAAGGCGACGTTCCGGGTGATCGCGTCGATGAACCCTTACGACAACGTGGGCACCACTCGCCTGTCCACCTCCGTGCACGACCGGCTGTGCCGGCTGGCGATCACCTACCAGGACGCGGCGGCCGAGCGGGGGATCGTCGCGCTGCGGGCACCGGTCACATCGCTGCCGTCCCCCGGGCTGCCCGCCCCGCTGCGCGAGCGGCTCATGGCGGACGCGGTCGCCCTCACCCGGGCCACCCGCGCGCACGAAGACATCAGGCAGGGCTCCAGCGTGCGCGGCGCGATCGACCTGACGCTGGTCGCCGGGCAACTGCTCGCCCTTCATCAGCAACGGGACGGGAGCACTCCGGAGGCGGCAGCCGCCTACCAGGAGGCGATCTACGACGCGATGACCATCGCGCTGTCCGGGCGGATCTTCCTCGACGAGACCGTCGCGGCCACCCCGGAGCAGGTGCTGCGCGCGATTTGGGAGGACTACTACATCCTGCGCCCGGCGGAGCCTGGTTGAAGGGAGATCGAGGCCGACTCTCCGGTGCACCGGGAAGGCGGGCCTCGTCGCCGGCCGCCTGCCGTCACCCTCCGGCCGCTGCGCCGCAAGCCCAAGCTGCTCACCGAGGAGCCGGCCCTGATCGACGTGTCGCGTGGCAACGGCGGGGGGATGGTGCTCGCCGCAGACGGCACGTCTCGTTGGGTGCCCCCCAAGGGACGGGGCGGCAGCGGGCCGGCGATGACGGATGAGCGGGGGACGCTGACCGGGGTCGATGGCGAGGTGGCCCCCGACGCCGAGACGCTGCGGCGGGCACGGGAGATCGCCGCGCGGCTGGCGCTGCCCCGGCCGCGGCGCGACGTGCTGGCCCGGCGGGGCGCGGGGGCGCTGGCCACGCTGCCGTACCGGGGCGGCTCGGATGACATCGACCTGGACCGGACGCTGGAGCGGCTGGCGGAAAAGCCGGTGCCAGCGGACACCGACATCCTGGTGCGGGAGCGAGTGCGCACCCGGCGCTCGGTCGTGCTGCTGGTCGACGTCTCGGGCTCGATGCGCGGCGAGCGGGTGCGGACGGCGGCGGCCACGGTGGGCGCGCTGGCCAGTGAGTTGTCCGGCGATGACCTCTCGGTGGTGGCGTTCTGGTCGGACGCGGCGGTGCTGGCCCATCTCGGGCAACGGGTATCCGCTCAGCGGGTCGTCGAGTCAATGGTCGCCATCCCAGCGCGGGGACTGACTAACTTGGCGTTCCCCCTGCAGGTGGCGCGGCGGGAACTGGCCCGGGTTCCGGCGCGTGACGCACGGGTACTGCTGCTGTCAGACTGCGTGCATAACGCCGGCCCGGACCCCCGTCCGCTCGCGGCGCGGCTCCCCCGGCTGGAGGTACTGCTCGATGTCACCGGTGAGCAGGACCCCGAGCTGGCCCGTGACCTCGCGCGGCTCGGCCGCGGCCGGCTACGGCACATCCGTACCTACCGTGACGTGGCCCCCGCCCTGAGTGAGATCTTCGCGCGCTGAAGTCCTAAGGAGACCCCATGAGCATCGTCATTGTCGCCACCGCGTTCCCCGCCGCCGAGCACCGCGCCGAGGTCATCGGCGCCTTCGAGAAGGCGATCGCCGCGGTCCACGAGTCCGAGGCGGGGTGCCTGCTGTACGCGCTGCACGAGGGGCCGGACGGCCGCCTGGTCATGATCGAGAAGTACGCCGACCAGGACGCGGTCACCGCGCACGTGTCGGGGGCGGGCCTGGCGGCCTTGCGGGCCGACCTGGACGGCAAGCTGTCCGGCCAGCTCGACGTGCAGGTGCTCAGCCCGCACCCGGCCGGGAGCCCCGCAAAGGGCGCACTGTAGTTGTCGTTGGGGGCAAGAGAAAGGCGCGCTCATGGCGAGCAAGTGGTTCGAGACGGTCGCGGTCGCGCAGCGGCGCGCCAAGCGGCGGCTGCCCAAGTCGGTGTACGGCGCGCTGGTCGCCGGGGCCGAGAAGGGGCTGACCGCCCGCGACAACGTCGAGGCATTCTCCGAGCTTGGCCTCGCGCCGCACGTCGCGGGGCTGTCGGCCACCCGGGAGATGGCCACCACGGTCATGGGACAGCCGGTCTCCATGCCCGTGCTCATCTCGCCGACCGGGGTCCAGGCGGTACACCCGGACGGCGAGGTGGCGGTCGCCCGCGCCGCCGCCGCCCGGGGCGTCGCGATGGGGTTGTCCTCGTTCGCCTCCAAGCCAGTGGAGGAGGTCGTGGCGGCCAACCCGCAGACGTTCTTCCAGATGTACTGGGTCGGCTCGCGCGATGACATGGCCGCCCGGATGGAGCGCGCCCGCGCCGCCGGGGCGGTGGGCCTGATCGCCACGCTGGACTGGTCGTTCTCGTTCGGGCGGGACTGGGGCAGCCCGCACATCCCGGAGAAGATGACGCCGCGCGAGATGATCCGGATGGCCCCGGAGGCGGCCGCGCGGCCAGCGTGGCTGCTCGAGTGGGCGCGCACGGGCCACTTCCCGGACCTGACGGTGCCCAACCTGCCGGTGGGGGGCGCGCCCGCGCCGACGTTCTTCGGGGCTTACGGGCAGTGGATGCAGACGCCGCCGCCGTCGTGGGAAGACGTCGCGTGGCTGCGCTCGGCGTGGGGCGGGGCGTTCATGCTCAAGGGCGTGACGCGGATCGACGACGCCAAGCGCGCCGTGGACGCCGGCGTCACCGCGATCTCGGTGTCCAACCACGGCGGCAACAACCTGGACGGCACCCCGGCATCGATCCGGCTGCTGCCCGACATCGCGCGGGCGGTCGGCGACCAGGTCGAGGTGCTGCTCGACGGCGGTATCCGGCGCGGTGGCGACGTCGCCAAGGCCCTGGCGCTCGGGGCGCGCGCGGTCATGATCGGACGGGCCTACCTGTGGGGCCTGGGGGCGGCCGGGCAGGCGGGAGTGGAGAACGTGCTGGACCTGATGCGCTCGGGCCTCGACGCGTGCCTGCTGGGCCTCGGGCACTCCTCCATCGCGGAATTGTCGCCCGACGACCTGGTGATCCCGGCGGGGTTCACGCGCCGGCTCGGGGGCTAGCAGCTGGGCGAACGGCCCCTGGCAACCCCCGTTAACATGCCCAAATCGCCCATCCGCGGTGGACCCGAATGCTACATTGGCACCCGATTGTGTCGGATGTTAGTTTCTGGCGCATCGAGCGCGGGTGCGGGTACCGCCTGACCCGGGCAAGGGCGTCGCGGGAAAGCTGAGGAAGGCATGATGTCGGCCCGGCATCGTTTCGCCGTCGTGACGCTCGCCGCGACGGTCTCCCTGGTGCTCGCCGGATGCGGGGGCGGGGGCGGGAACTCTAGTTCGTCGGCCGCGGGCGCGCCGAGCCAGCCAGCGGCGACTTCCGCCGCGACCCCGGCCGAGGCACCGCCGGTGAACATCCCGGTGACCCAGCTCTTCACGGGCAAGGGGATGCCGATCGGCATCTACGAGAAGGGCTTCCCGGGCACGACCGAGGCGGCCACCTCATTCACCTCCGCGACCGGCGTCCAGCCGCGCATGCTCTCGTACTACTCCGGATGGGGGCAGGGCTTCGCGACCACCTTCGCGGCGGCCGCGCACGCGAGCGGCGCGGTGCCAGTTGTCCAGTTGGAGCCGACCGACATCCCGCTGGGGACCATCGCGGCGGGGCAGTCCGACGACTACCTGCGGGAGTTCGCGCAAGCCGTGCGGGCGTTCCGGTACCCGGTGATCTTGAGCTTCGGCCATGAGATGAACGGCAACTGGTACTCCTGGGGGGACACGCACGCGCAGCCAGCCGATTTCGTGGCGGCGTGGCAGCACGTGGTCTCGGTGTTCCGCGGGGCGGGCGCGATCAACGCGAAGTGGCTGTGGACCGTCAACGGCATCACCGATCCCGCCTTCAACCTGCGGCCGTGGTGGCCGGGCCAGGAGTGGGTGGACCTCGTCGGCATCGATGCCTACTACTACACCGCGAATGACACTTTCCACCACGTGTTCGGCCCGACGCTCGCCGCGGTCCAGCAGTTCTCCACCGCGCCGGTGCTGATCGCCGAGACCGCCATCGGCGGAAACCCCAACCGGGAGAGCCAGATCCACGGGCTGCTGGCCGGGGCCACGACGAACCACATCTTCGGCATCATCTGGTTCGATGTCGCCCAAAATGACGGCCTCTACCATCAGAACTGGCACCTGGAGACCGACCCCGCCGCGGTAACGGCCTTCAAGGAAGCCGTCAAGGGCAGCTGACC
>JAICUO010001008.1 GCA_025935815.1 Streptosporangiaceae bacterium | reverse complement strand
TGGCCGACTTCACCGGCGCGGCGAGCGCGCTGGTGTTCTCCTCGGGGTACCGGGCCAACCTGGCCGCGGTGACCGCGCTCGCCGCCGCCCTCGCGGGCTCCCCGGGGGTACGCGGGGGCGCACGGCGTATCCCCCCGGGAGATAGCGACGGCGTCCTGATCATCTCCGACGCGGGGAACCACGCCTCGCTGATTGACGGCTGCCGGCTGGCGAAGGCGCACGGCGCCCGGCTCCGGGTGACCCCGCACGGCGACCTGGCGGCCGTTGAGCAGGCCCTGCGCGGCCGCGCCGAGCAGGCGGCCATCGTGATCACCGACGCGGTCTTCTCCGTCGCCGGCGACCTCGCCCCGGTTGCCCGGCTGCACGCCCTGGCTCGCGCGCACGGGGCGATCCTGCTGGTCGATGAGGCCCACTCCCTCGGCGTGCTCGGCACCGGCGGTCGCGGCACTGGCCATGACACGGGGCTAGCAGGCGAGCCGGACCTAGTGCGGACGGTCACCTTGTCCAAGGCGCTGTCCGGCCAGGGCGGCGCCGTCCTCGGGGCCGCCGAGGTGCGGCAGACGCTGATCGACACCGGGCGCGGGTTCATCTTCGATACCGGGCTGGCCCCGCCGGCCGCCGGGGCGGCGCGGGCGGCGCTGGGCATCCTGCGCGATAGGCCGGACCTGCCCGCGCGCGCCCGCCGCAACACCAGGCAGCTGGCCGCCATCGCGGCCGATCTCGGCCTGGCGGTGAGCACGCCGGACGCGGCCGTTGCGTCCGTCATCATGGGCGCTCCGCAAGCAGCAGTGGACGCGCGGCGAATCTGCGGCGAGCATGGGATCAGCGTCGGGTGCTTCCGCCCGCCGTCAGTTCCGGTCGGCCAGGCATGCCTGCGGCTGACCGGACGCGCCACCTTGAATGAAATTGACCTCGCCACAGCATCGCGCGCACTGGCCGCGGTGAGGGATCATAGCCGGATACCCGAAAAAATCGGAGGGAGGGCTCCATGACCGTGTCTCCGATGCCGGCCGAAAGCCGCAGCACCGATTCGATGCCGCTGCAGGCCAGCGCACCTCGCCGCACCGCGGCCAGGCACAGCTCGACGCGGCCGTCGGGCGCGCGGCCCGCTCCCCCTAATGTCGGCTCGCTGCCGCCAGGCCCGCCGGACGGCCCGGCCCCGGCCGCGATCCGGATGCCCAAGTACTACCAGGTCAAGAGGCAGCTGCTGGATCTCACGGCGTCCATGTCGCCGGGCAGCCCGGTGCCCCCGGAGCGGGAGCTGGCCCGGCAGTACGAGACGTCACGGACCACGGTGCGCCAGGCGCTGGCTGAGCTGGTTATCGAGGGCCGCCTGCTGCGCATGCAGGGCAAGGGCACCTTCGTCGCCAAGCCGAAGGTGGCGCAGCTGCTCGAGCTGGCCAGCTACACCGAAGGCATGCGCCAGCACGGCCTGCACCCGCAGACGCGAATCCTTGAAGTCGGGTACGTGACCGCCGATGAGCACCTGGCCGGGTTGCTGGGCATCCGTCCCGGCGGGCGGGCG
>JAICUO010000297.1 GCA_025935815.1 Streptosporangiaceae bacterium | reverse complement strand
GTTGCAGCGCTCGGGGTCGTTGTCGCCAGCGGTCACCTTGACAACGAGAGCTCGTCCCACCCGCTTACTGTACGGCCAGGCCCGGGGCGGCTGCATTGCTTGGGGGTTGATGTGTGCTCACCAAGGGCACGGCGTGGCGTGAGCGCAAAAGGGGCGCCAGCGAATACCCTCGGGGCCATGCATGGCATGCTGAGCGCGGCGGTCATGATCGGCGCCTACGCCCTAGTCGCCGTGGCGGCGGCCTACACGGCGGTCAAGGTGATCCGCGGAGGACCCCATGACACATGAGCAGGTCGAGAACGAGCTGCCGCAAGAACACCCGGGCCTGGCGCCGCTGAGCTTCCTGCTCGGCCGGTGGGAGGGCTTCGGGAAGGGCCACTACCCCACGATCGAGCCGTTCGACTTCATCCAGGAGCTGACGTTCACCCACAACGGCAAGCCGTTCCTCATCTACACCAGCAAGTCCTGGCTGCTGGAGCAGGACGGCGGCAAGGGGCGGCCGCTCGGGACGGAGACAGGCTACTGGCGACCGCAGCCGGACAACCGCGTGGAGGTGCTCCTGGCCCACCCGACCGGGATCGTCGAGATCTACCTGGGCGAGGTATCCGGCACCCGGGTCGAGATGGCCACCGACGCGGTGGCCCGCACCGCGTCCGCCAAGCCGGTGACGGCCGGCAAGCGGCTTTACGGCCTCGTGGATAGCCAGCGCGAGGGCGAGAAGGACCTGGCCTACGCCTACGACATGGCCGCCATGGGCCAGCCCCTCCAGCCCCACCTGTGGGCCCGCCTCGAATGGGCCTGGACCGAATAACGCCGCTGGCTCGCGAGCGGAGTTCCGGGTGACCATGGGTCGGCTGAGGCTGATGTGGCACGCCACGATCCGTGATGCATCCTGCGATTATGCCCCGAGCCTGCCACGGGCTACCCGTCCGCAGTAATGCCTTCCGGCAAGCCGTTTACCTTTTATATCTTCAGCCCCAGAAATAACAGGGGACACACTCGCCTCTCACGACACAGGACCGAGCAGCGCGCCGGTCGCATTCGCGAGTCCAGGGCGCCAGTGCTGAGGGTTATGCCGCGAATCGCGGCATAACCCTCAGCACTGGCTGGGTCCGCTGGATTCGGGGTGCAACGCTCGTGACCGTAGCGACCAACGAGACTCCTGTGGAAATATCCACGTTCCCGGGTGGCGAGCCGCGGCTTGGGGGGTGGTCCCGTTCCGGAGGCGGCCACGTGGCCAGGGCCTGAGCCGCGGCTTGGGGGGTCCGTTTCGGAGGCGGCCGCGTCGCCGGGGCCTGAGCCGCGGCTTGGTGTGTAGCCGCGGCGGGGAGAACAAATGTAAAACCCCCGAGCGACTCCGCTTGCGCGGGACCAGGTGGACAAGCCTGGTCAGCCCGGGGGTCCGGTGTATGCCTTGCTTTAGCTGCCACCACACCCGCAATCGGGTCAGGGGTGAAACCCCTCCTGGCGGCGGGGGCGGCTAGCTGACAGCCACCTCACTCGTCCGATAACTATGCATACTTCGGACCACCTCCTTTCCGTGTACCTCAAACGCTACGCCGCACGCCCAGCCACGCGCAAGATATTTTGCGCTGACCCTAGACTCGGGGCATGGCACTGGAGACGAGCCAGCCCAGCCAGCCGAAGCAGTGGGATGAGCGGCTGCGGGCCGGCGGCTACAAGGTGACACCGCAGCGGCAGCTGGTGCTTGAGGCGATCGGCAGGCTGGATCACGCCACTCCCGAGAAGATCCTCGCCGAGGTGCAGCAGACCGCGCGCGGGGTCAACCTCTCCACGATCTACCGCGCGCTGGACGTCCTTGACGAGGTGGGCTTGGTCACCCACCACCACCTCAACGACGGCGCCCCCACCTACCACCTGGCCAGCGAGGGCGGCCACGTTCACCTGGTCTGCCAGGATTGCGGCAGCGTGAGCCAGGTCCGCCCCGAGGCAATAAAGCCGCTCATCACGGCGCTAGATCAAGAGCAGGGGTTCGAGACCGACGTGGCGCACCTGACCGTCTTCGGCCGGTGCAGCCGGTGCAGAGGGAAGTAGGGCTGAGCGAGCCTTGATGTGCAGGCGATGCGGGAGGCACAGTCACCATGTTTGACATTGACGGGGCCGTGGAGGCCGGGTGGCCGGACGCGGGCGTCGCCGCGCACTATGGCGACCCGCTGCGCGAGCAGCGCGTGGCGGTCGAGCGCGGCGCGCTCGTGGACCGCTCCCACCGGGGCGTCGTCACGATCGCCGGCCCGGACCGGCTGTCGTGGCTGCACAGCCTGACCAGCCAGCACCTGGAGCGGCTAGCGCCCGGCGAGACCGCGCAGGCGCTCATCCTGAGCCCGCAGGGCCACCTGGAGCATCACCTGACCGTGACCGATGACGGCACCACCGTCTGGGCGCATGTCGAGCCGGGCACGGCGGCCGCCCTGGTCTCGTACCTGAACTCGATGCGGTTCATGCTCCGCGTGGAGGTCGCCGACCTTTCCGCCACGCACGGGGTGCTGTCCTTCCTGCACTCAACGGATTCGGCCGCCCGCCCGTCCCTCCCTGACTTCCGGTCGCTGGCGGGCGTGATGGCGGTCACCACGGGACCGTTGGGGATAGACATGGTCGTTGACCTTGACCTGGCCGGCAAGGTGCCCGGGCAGGTGGACGTGGCGGTGGCCGGCATGTGGGCCTATGAGGCGGCGCGGATCGCGGCGTACGTGCCGCGGCCCGGGGTGGACACCGACCACAAGACGCTGCCGCACGAGGCGGGTCTCATCGAGACCGCCGTCCACCTGAACAAGGGCTGCTACCGGGGCCAGGAGACCGTCGCGCGGGTGCACAACCTGGGCCACCCGCCCCGGCGGCTGGTGTTCTTGCACCTGGACGGGGGCGCCGACCGGCTGCCAGCGCACGCGGCGCCGATCGTCGGGCCGGACGGCCGGGAAGTGGGCTTCGTTGGCTCGGCCGCGCTGCACTACGAGCTCGGGCCCATCGGGCTGGGGCTGGTCAAGCGCACGGTGCCGACCGGGGCTACGCTGCTGGCTGACGGGATCGCCGCTGCGCAAGAGGTCATCGTCACGCCCGACGCGGGCGGGGCCGTGCGGGTCACGCTGCGCCGCGATAGCGTGCCGCAGCCGCCGCCGGCGGCCCGCAAGCTGATCTGAGGACCGGGAGGGAAATCGTGCTGCGCCGGGCACTGATGGCCGCTGCCGCCAGCGACCAGATCCGCGGGCTGCTGACCGGCACGCCAGCGGCTCGCGCGATGGTCGCGAGGTACGTCGCTGGGGATAACGCGAGCGACGCGGTGCGCGTCGCGCGGGAGTTGCGCGCCGCCGGGCTGCTGGTGACGCTTGACTACCTGGGCGAGGACACCAAGGACGCGCTGCGGGCCGCCGCGGTGCGCACCGAGTACATCACGCTGCTGGAGAAGCTCCAGGCCGATGGGCTGACCGCCGATGGCGCGGTCGAGGTGTCGGTGAAGCCCACGGCGGTCGGCCTCCTGCTGCCATCTCCCGACGGGGCGCCCCCCCGTGCCCGCCAAGCGGGCGACAGCGCCGCCGGTGAGCGGCTCGCCTTCGAGAACATCGAGCGGATCGCCGCGGCGGCAGACGCCGCCGGGACCACGGTGACGATCGACGCCGAGGACCACCGGACGACGGACGCGAGCCTGCGCATCGCGGGGCGGCTGCGGGAGCGGTACCCGAGCGTGGGGAGCGTCGTGCAGGCGTCCCTGCGGCGCACCGAGACCGACGTGCGGGCGCTGGCGACCGCGGGCTCGGATGATGCGCCGCGGGTGCGGCTGTGCAAGGGCGCCTACAACGAGCCGGTCTCCGAGGCCTTCACCGATCCCCACGAGATCGACAAGTCGTTCGCGCGCTGCCTGCGGGTGCTGATGGAGGGGCCGGGCTACCCGATGGTCGCGACGCACGACCCTCGGCTGGTCCGGATCGCCGCCGCGCTGGGCCTGGCCCGGCCCTTCGGGTCGTTCGAGTACCAGATGCTCTACGGGATCCGCGCCGACGAGCAGGCCCGGCTGGCGGCCTCCGGGGCGTCGGTCCGCGTGTACGTGCCCTACGGCGGCGACTGGTACGGGTACCTGGTGCGGCGGCTAGCCGAGCGGCCGGCGTCGCTGGGCTTGCTGCTGCGATCGCTGTACTCCCCGGGGGGTAAGCACCAACCCCCCGGACCCCCGGGTCGGGCGCCCTTTGGGCGCGTTACTCCTGCTTCCCGGCGCTTGGTCGTTCCTCCCGCGCCCCGGTCAGTCCGGGGCAACGCGGGGCGCCCGACTAAGCCCCCTACGCGATAGCGTCTACGGCATGATCGCGATACTTGGCGCGGGCAAGATGGGCGAGGCGCTGCTGTCCGGGTTGTTGCGGGCCGGGCGGCCGCCGTCGTCGGTGGTAGCCGTCGTGCGCCGCGAGGAACGGGCGACCGCGTTGCGCGAGTCCTATGGCGTCTCGGTGGTGTCGGCGGCGGAGGCGGCCAAGAACGCTTCGGTGCTCGTCGTGGCGGTCAAGCCGCAGGACATGGCCTCCGCGCTGACGGAGATCTCGTCGCTGATGGACCCGGGCCAGCTGGTGATCTCGGTCGCGGCGGGCATCACGACCGCGTTCATCGAGCAGCGGCTCGCCGCGCAGGTGCCGGTGGTGCGCGCGATGCCGAACACCCCGGCGGTCGTCGACGAGGCGATGTCGGTCATCTCGGCCGGAGCCTACGCGCGCGCGTCGCACCTGTCGGTGGCCGAGGAGCTGTTCCAGTCGGTGGGCAAGGTAGCGCGGGTCCCTGAGGCCCTGCAGGACGCGGCGACGGCGCTGTCGGGCAGCGGCCCCGCTTACGTGTACTACCTGGTCGAGTCGATGGTCGACGCCGGGATCCTGCTCGGGGTTCCCCGGAAGACGGCGCTGGAGCTGGTCATCCAGGCGGTGTACGGGGCGGCCACGATGCTGCGGGAGTCCGGGGAGCACCCGGTCATCTTGCGCGAGGCCGTCACCTCGCCGGGAGGGACCACGATCTCGGCGATCAGGGAGCTGGAGAACCACCGGGTGCGGGCCGCGGTGCTGAGCGCTATCGATGCGGCCCGCGACCGCGGCCGAGAGCTAGGCGCCTCCTGAGGGCAGGGCGTGGAAACGATAGGAGGGGCGCGTGTCGGGTTCGCTGCGGGTGCTGTGGGATGAGTCGCTGATCCAGTACGACTTCGGCCCGGGGCACCCGATGGACCCGGTTCGCGTCGCGCTCACCTTCTCACTGGCCCAGCGGCTCGGCGTGCTGTCGGGCCCGTCGGTGACGATGGCCGACGCCGCGCCCGCCACCGACGCCGAGCTGGAATTGGTCCATGACCCCGACTACATCGAGGCCGTGCGCCAGGCGGGCCGGTGGCTGTCGGCCGCGCCCCAGTACGGGCTGGGCACCCCCGATGATCCGGTCTTCTCCGGGATGCACGAGGCGTCCGCGCTAGTCACCGGGGCCACGCTGGCGGCCGCCCGGGCGGTGTGGTCGGGGGCCTGCGACCACGGGGCGTCGATCTCCGGCGGGCTGCACCACGCGATGCGCGGGTCGGCGAGCGGGTTCTGCGTCTACAACGACCCTGCGGTCGCCATCAAGTGGCTGCTGGCGGCGGGGGCGTCCCGGGTGGCGTACGTCGACGTGGACGTGCACCACGGCGATGGTGTCCAGGCCGCCTTCTACGACGACCCGCGGGTGCTGACGATCAGCTTGCACGAGCACCCCGCGACACTGTTCCCCGGGACCGGGCTGCCCGGCGAGACCGGGACGGGCGAGGGGGAGGGGTACGCCGTCAACGTGGCCCTGCCGGCCGGCACCGCGGACGCGGGCTGGCTGCGGGCCTTCGACGCGGTGGTGCCGCCCCTGTTGCGCGCGTTCCGGCCGGAGATCTTGGTCACGCAGCACGGCTGCGACAGCCACCGGCTTGACCCGCTGGCGAACCTCCAGCTGACAGTGGACGCCCAGCGCCAGGCCGCGCTCTGGCTGCACGACCTGGCGCACGAGCTGTGCGGCGGGCGGTGGGTGCTCACCGGCGGCGGCGGGTACGCGGTGGTCCAGGTCGTCCCGCGGACCTGGACGCACCTGCTGGCGATCGCGGCCGGCGCCCCGGTGGACCCGGCGACCGCCACCCCGGCCGAGTGGCGGGCCGAGGCCACCCGGCTTACCGGCGAAAGCGCCCCTGAGCTGATGACGGATGGCGAACGCCCGGTGTACAGGCCATTTAGTTCTGGCGTGGACCCCGGTGATCCGGTTGACCGCACGATCATGCGCACCCGCAGCGCGGTGTTTGCCTCTCACGGGCTACACCCGCAAGGCTGACGTGGTCCTTTCGGGCTTTTTCCATGATTCATCTGGGCCATGACGCGAGGTCCTGGGCGGTTCCGGCCGGAGAGTAACAACAATGAGGCTATTCGGGGGGGTTGCTCTTTTCTGTGCGGGACTTACCCTGGAGACGTACGTGACTGGTGCGCTGAATCCGGTCAGGCGTGCTCGGCTTCGCGCGGAAGAGGGTAATGATGGCAAACGAAACCCCCCTTAGCGACGTGAGATTCCTTACCGTCGCCGAAGTAGCCACGATCATGCGGGTATCCAAGATGACTGTCTACCGGCTGGTTCACTCCGGTGAGCTGGAGGCCATCCGGGTTGGCAGGTCGTTTCGGGTACCTGAGCAGGCGGTTAATCAGTACCTGCGGGCAGCTTACGTAGGCACCGTCTAACAGGCGGGCCCGGGATGCTCGCGGCGGGGCGGCCGGACCCGCCGCGGGCATGCCGGGTCGCGGGAGACCTGACCGTGGTCGGGGTGTTACCCGTCGCGTGCGCTAGGCCCGGGTGAGCTGACGCCCGGGTGCGCTGGCATCGGGTGCGTTAGCCCAGCGGCCGCAACACCGCCACGCGGTTCCGGGTAGTCTAGGTGACTGCGCGGGCGAGAGTCGTTCGCGCGGTATGTCTACCTTCGGGCGTGTGCCGTCCTCCGACGTAATGCTGCCTCACCTCAGGGTGAGCGTGATGGCGTGCCCGTCTGCCGTTGTGCCGAGAGGGGTGGCCTCATGGGCTCCGTCATCAAGAAGCGCCGCAAGCGGATGGCCAAGAAGAAGCACCGCAAGCTGCTCAAGAAGACGCGCATCCAGCGCAGGAACAAGAAGTAACTCACGGTGCCCTGGCCCGACCGTTGCGACCGGGCCAGGGACTGTGGGAGTTCATGAGCTTTTCCGAGGGTACCGGTCGGCATCGCGGGCGCGCAGAGCGTGGTCGCAGTGTCGGCCTGCGGTCGTTACGGTGCCAGCGGGCACACTTCGGCGCAGATGGGCACGTAAGCTCACACGTGACCGGTAGAGGCGAGACCAGAACGGAGCGGATATGAGTGGCAGGCGGCGTCGCGACGATGACTGGGACGACGCTCGTCGCGCCCCGTCCGATGATCGCCGCGACGCCTGGGCCGACGATGTTCCGGAGGGCTGGGCCGACCGGGGGCGCCCCGGCGGCGGCGCCGGCGGGGCGAACGACCGCGGGGACCGGGGTCTCCGGGACCGGGACATGGGAGACCGGGGGCCCAGCGACCGGGGGATGAGCGACCGGCGGGCGGGCGACTGGGGTGGCCGGGACCGCGGGATCAGTGACCAGGGGGCCGGCGAGATCGACTTCGACGACTGGTTCGTAGGCGGCGGGAAACGGCGGGGCGGCGCCCACGCGAGCGGCCCCCACGCGAGCGGCGCTCACGGGAGCGGCGCTCACGGGAGTGGCGCTCACGGGGGAGTTGCTCCTGGCAGTGGCGGCCAGGGCGGCTACCGCGGGCCGGACTACCCGGGTCAGGGCCCCGGGGATGCTGGCCGGGGGCAGCCGCGGCATGACCGCGGCGGGTATGGCGAATCCGGGTATGGCGACTATCGCCAGGGCCGGGATTACCCGGACCAGGGCAGGGACTTCCGGGACGAGACCCGCTACGACGACTACGGAAGCGCAAACCGCGATCGCTACAACGGCCCGACGTTCACGCAGGCAACCCCGGAATTCAAGCCGGCCGTTTCCGCCCCGCCGGCCAGCGGCGGGACCAGCGGCGGCCGCCCATATGGCCGGCTGTCAATATTCACACTCCTGGATGACAAGGCTAGCGAATTCGATCAGCTGACCGAGCGAGCGGCTGAGGGAGTTCGTTCGCTGGAGCCGGACACGCTGGTATACGTAATTCACGTGGTACCCAAGGCGCCGATGCAGCGAATAATCTACGAGATTTACCGTGATCGCGCCGCGTTCGACGCTCATGAGCGGCAGCCGCATATCCTGCAGTTCGTCGCCGATCGCAAATCATGCGTGCTGGCGACCAATATCATTGATTTGCGCCTGAAAAACGCTAAAGTCGCCCCCCTGGGCGGCGCGGTGCAGCCCGCGAGCGGTCAGGCCGCCTCGCCCGCGGCCGCGCAGCAGCCGGCCAGGGCGCTGGAATCCGGCAACGGGCCATCCGGCGACGGCCGCTCCGCCAACGCGGGCAACAGCAGGTACAGCGGCCACGCCGACGGCTACCAGGAGTCCGGCAGCGGCCGGCGCCCGGCCGCGGGCGGTGCCCGCTACGCCGAAGGCGGTGGCCGATACGCCGAAGGCGGTGGCCGCCATGGCGACGGGGGTGCCCGCTACGCCGAGGGCGAGGGCCGCCACGCCGATGACGATGGTCGCCACGCTGACGGAGGCAACGGCTGGTTCGACGATTACGGCCAGGGTAGCCGCAGGTCAGGCGGGGTCGCCGGGTCGCCAGGGGGAGACCGGGGACAGTCACCGCACCCCGGCCGGCCTTACGGCGGTAACTGACGTGACCGCGCGGATCACCTTGTTCAGCCGCCCCGGCTGCCATCTGTGCGATGACGCGCGCGCGGTCATCCGGCGGGTCGCCGGGGATCTCGGCGTCTCCTGGGAGGAGCGCGACATCACGCTGTCCGCGGCGGACATGCGGGAGTACTGGGACAAGATTCCGGTCACGCTCGTGGACGGGGTGCAGCACGACTTCTGGCGCGTCAGCGAGGCTCGCCTGCGGTCGGCCCTGACCGCCTCGGCCGGGCGCTAGCCGCTTACTCGGTTCAGTCGGCCTTGTCGGCTGTGCGCTCGTCACAGTAATTGCTTCGGGCAACTTTAACCTGGCCACATATCCGCGATGTGCCGCGGAATTCTGCCCGGGTGCGCGACCGCACCCTGTTTCTCGTGAGTTCTTTCCAGTCACGGGAGTGTCCGGCGGGGACGGACATTTGTCGCGTCATGCGAATTTTCACCCCTTGAGTTCTCGCTACAACGTTCTGCTGTTCTCGAATAAGCGAGAACACGGCGCGTGTATGCGGGAAAGCGGAGAGAAGTGGACGCGGCGGCGGCGGCCGGGTCGCCAATGCTACTTACCTTGGGCGTCTCACTGGCCTCAGAAGTATCACCATAAGCTTTGCATCCCTCTAGGAACAGTGAGTTGCCCCCGGGCCTGAGTGCCGTCAGTTATGCCGCGTATCGCGGAATAACTTACGGCAGTCGCCGGTCATCATG
>JAICUO010000451.1 GCA_025935815.1 Streptosporangiaceae bacterium | reverse complement strand
CGTTCATCAACTGCGTCTTCGCGGAAATCGTGCCGCGAAAATTGGGATCGAAGACAACTAAATCGGCGTCTGCACCGACCTGGATCGTTCCCTTACGGGGATACAAGCCAAACAGCTTCGCGGCTTGGGTCGAAGCGGCGTCGACGAAGCGGTGCAAATCGATCCGGCCGGTGTGCAGAATGATGCTCACTTAACGCATGGTTAGAGCGTCTTCGAGCGGAGTGCGGCATGACTATCCCCAGGCACCTGTGGCGAGGGCCCCTGGCCGGGCTGCTCACCGCGCTCACGGCGGCAGCCGTTCTCGTCGGCTGCGGCACCGACAGCGGCGGCGGCGGATCCGGCGCGGGGGCGACTTCCGGCCCGATCCAGGTGTGGGAGGGATATACCGAGGGAGACGCCAAGGCCTTCGCGCACCTGGTCGCCGAGTACGAGGCGCAGCACCCTGGCCAGAAGGTGAGCACCCTGTTCGTCAACAACGACGACACCCTGCAGAAGGTGCTGACCGCGGTGCGCGGCGGAAGCCCGCCCGACATCGCCTACCTCTACGGCTCGTGGGCGCCTAACGTTGCCCAGATCCCCCAGGTCGTCGACCTGACGCAGGTAGTCAAGCGGCCCGGGGTGAACTGGGGCGACTTCTGGACCGGCGAGCGCGACGTGGCCACCGTCAATGGCAAGGTGATCGGCGTGCCTGCCCTGGTGGACAACCTGGCCGTCGTCTACAACAAGAAGCTGTTCGCCAAGGCGGGCCTGGCCCCGCCCGGCCCGGACTGGACCTGGCAGCAGTTCACCGACGACGCCAAAAAGCTGACCGACCCGGCGATCAAGCAGTACGGCTCGGCCTACGTCACCCCCGGCACCGAGGACACGGTCTGGCACTGGGAGGCGCTGCTGTGGGAGGCGGGCGGCCAGCTGCTGTCCGCGGACAACAAGCAGGCGGCGTTCGCCACGCCCGCCGGCCTGGCCTCCCTCAACACGCTGCGGGGCATGGCCGTCACCGACAAGTCCGTGTACCTGGACCCCAGCGACTCCAACTACGCGACCTTGTTCAACTCCGGCAAGATCGGCATGCTGGTCACCGGGCCGTGGGACCTGGGCAACTTCCCCGACGTGGAGTACGGGGTGCAGGTCATGCCGTCCTACCCGGGCGCCAGCGGCGGCCACCAGACCATCTCCGGGCCGGACAACTGGGTCGTCTTCAACAACGGCTCCGCCCGGGTGAGCGCGGCCCAGCAGTTCATCCTCTGGCTGACCGCGCCGGCCCAGGTCAAGTCCTTCTCGCTGGCGACCGGCGAGCTGCCGACCCGCCAGTCGCAGGCCCAGCCGAGCCTCAGCCAGCAGATGGACGCCGCGCTGCCCGGCGTCAGCACCTTCATCACCAACCTGGCCAACGTTCAGCAGGCTCGCCCGCAGATCCCCCAGTACCCCAAGATCTCGCAGATCCTCGGCACCATGGTCGTGTCGGTGCTGCTCGGCAAGAGCCAGCCGCAGGCGGCCCTGGACTCCGCCGCCCAGCAGGTCAACCAGGCCCTGGCCGGGACCTGACGGTGGCGGCAGGCTCAGTGGCCCGGGCCGGCGGGCCCCGGCAGCGCCTCCGGACACAGGGCGGGGCGACGGTGCGCCGGGTGCTGGACTCCGAGCAGGTCACCGGCTGGTCGTTCGTCACCCCGGGCGTCGCGATCATCATGCTGTTCGGCACGGTGCCGATCATCTGGTCGGCGGTGCTGTCCTTCCAGCGGTCCACGCTGAACACGTCGGGTACCGGATTCGCTGGCCTGTCGAACTACCGGCAGCTGGCCCGCGACCCGGTCGTGGCGCAGGCGATACAGCACACGCTCGTCTACACCGCGCTGTTCGTGCCCGGCACGATGGCCGTGGGGCTGTTCCTGGCGGTGGCGATGAACCGCAAGATCCGGTTCATCGCGTTTTACCGGACCGCCGCCTACGCGACGATGGCGATTTCCACCATCAGCGAGGCGATCGTGTTCACCTGGCTGTTCGACCCGTCCTACGGGGTCGCGAACTACTCGCTCAGCCTGCTCCACCTGCCGCAGCAGCAGTTCCTCAACTCCCCGTCCGAGGCCCTGTTCGTGATCGCGGCGATGACCATCTGGGGCTGGACCGGCTTCGCAGTGGTGGTCTACCTCGCGGCCCTGCAAGGCATCCCGCGGACGCTGCTCGAGGCGGCCGCGATTGACGGCGCCGGCCCGTGGCGGACGTTTCGCCGGATCACCCTCCCGCTGCTCAGCCCGGCCTCGCTGTTCCTGACCGTGTGGCTCACCATTAACGCCCTTCAGCTGTTCGACGAGGTGTACCTGAGCACCCAGGGCGGTCCGCTGCACGCGACCACCGTCCTCGTGTACTACCTCTACGACCAGGCCTTCCAGCAGTTCAACTTCGGCTACGCCTCCGCCATCGCCTACTTCCTGTTCCTCGTCATCATCGTGATCACTGTCATCCAGTTCCGGGTGGGCAGGCGCTTCACGTATTACCGGTCATGACCGCGGTATCGACGCCCGCCCGCGACGGGGTGCGGTCGGCGGGACGGAGTATGCGGAGCATCCTCGCCGGAATGCCGGCCCGGCGCCGGCGGCGGTGGCCGTTCAGCCCCTGGCACCTCGTGCTGGTCCCAGCCACGATCGTGCTGCTGTTCCCGTTCGCGTGGGTGCTCATCACCTCGGTGGAGACCCCGTCCGAGGCGCTGCACTTTCCGCCGGTGCTCGTCCCGCACACGCTGCGGTTCGCCAACTACTCCGATGCGCTGGCGAGCGCGCCGTTCGTGCGGTTCCTGGTCAACAGCGCCGTGGTCGCCCTGGCGACCGTGCTGTGCAACCTGGTGCTGTGCGCGCTGGCCGGGTACGCCTTCGCCCGTTTTCGCTTCCTCGGCCGGACCGCCCTGTTCGCGGTGATCATGGCGACGCTCATGGTGCCCTTCCAGGTCACGATGATCCCGCAGTTCATCATCACCAAATGGCTGGGCGTGCACGTGCTGGCCGGGGTCGGCATCAACCACCTCGGCGCCCTCATCCTCCCGAACGCGGCCACCGCCTTCGGCATCTTCTTCCTGCGCCAGTTCTTCCGCACCCTGCCGATCGAGTACGAGGAGTCCGCCCGGGTCGACGGCGCCAGCAGGCTGACGGTGCTCGTGCGCATCGTGTTGCCGCTGGCGACGCCGGCGCTGGCCACCCTGGCCGCGCTGACGTTCCTGGATTCCTGGAACAACTTCCTGTGGCCGCTGATCGCCGTTACGTCCACCGACCAGATGACGCTGCCCCTCGGCCTGGCCACCTTCCAAGGGGCGCACGCGACCGACTGGACGCTCCTGATGGCGGGCAACGTGATGAGCCTGGTGCCCATGCTGGCGGTCTTCTTCATCGCGCAGCGCTACTTCATCCAATCGGTCGCCGCGACCGGGCTGGCCGGAACGTGAATCGTGGATAAGGAGGCCTCGCTCATGGGGGAATCGGTGGCAGGCGGTCATACCGAGCAGGAGATCGCCTCGCAGCCGGCCTGCTGGCGCCGGGCCGCTCAGCTGGCCCTGGACGTGGCGGGATCCCTGCCCGCCCCGGGGGAGCGGATCGCGGTCGTCGGCTGCGGCACCTCGTGGTTCATCGCGCAGTCCTACGCGGCGGCCCGCGAGGAGGCCGGACACGGGGAGACCGACGCGTTCGCGGCCTCCGAGATGCCGCGCGGGCGGCGCTACGACCGCCTGCTCGTGCTCTCCCGGTCCGGGACCACCACCGAGATCCTGCAGCTTCTGGCGCGGATGCGCGGCACCTTGCCGACCGTAGTGGTCACCGCCGACCCGCGGACCCCCGTCACCGAGTTCGCCGACCAGGTCATCGGCCTCGATTTCGCGGACGAGGCGTCGGTGGTCCAGACCCGCTTCGCCACCAGCGAGCTTGCCCTGCTCCGCGCGCATCTAGGGTACGACCCCGGCCCGGCCGCCGACGCGGCCCAGCGCGTGCTGGCCAGGCCGCTGCCACCGGAGCTGCTGGCCGCCCGCCAGTTCACCTTCCTGGGCACCGGCTGGACCTACGGCCTGGCCAACGAGGCCGCGCTCAAGCTGCGCGAGGCGGCCGGCCTGTGGACCGAGGCCTACCCCGTCATGGAGTACCGGCACGGGCCGGTGGCCGTCACCGGCCCGGGCAGCGTCGTGTGGCTGCTGGGGACCGCGGCGGACGGGCTGGCCGATGAGGTCGCCGCGGCCGGCGGTACCGCCTGGTTCGACGACGAGGACCCGATGGCCGCCCTGGTCCGGGTGCAGATGCTCGCCGTCGCGCTCGGCCGCGCCCGCGGCCTCGACCCGGACCGGCCGCGGAACCTGGCCCGCTCGGTCATCCTCGCGCCCGCCGGGCCGGGCCCCACGCCATGATCCTGGTCGTCTGCCTCAACCCGGCGCTCGACGTCACCCACTACGTGCCCGCGGTGGACTGGGCCGGGGTGAACCGCCCCACCGCGGTGCACACCCGCCCGGGCGGCAAGGGCCTCAACGTGGCCCGCACGCTCCACGCGCTCGGGGCCGACGTGCTGCTCATGGGGCTGGCCGGCGGCGACACCGGCCGCGTCGTGGCAGCCGCCCTGCGCCAGGCCGGGGTGCCGTCGGCCCTCATCCCGATTTCCGGGCCGACGCGGCATACGTTCACCGTCGTCGACGACGCGGGCACGACCGCCTCCTTCAATGAGGCAGGTCCCGGGGTCACTCCGCATGAGTTCGATTCGTTGCGGATGGCCTATCTGGAGGCCCTGGCGACCGCGGACGCGGTGGTGCTCTCCGGCAGCCTGCCGCCCGGGCTGCCGGTGACCACCTACGCGACGCTCATCCAGGCCGCGGCGGCGGCGGGGATTCCCGTTCTCCTGGACAGCAACGGAGCGGCGCTGCTGCGGGGTGTATCCGCTGGCCCCGCCATAGTGAAGCCGAACCTCGATGAGCTCGCCGGCGCGACCGGCAAGGTCTTGTCCCCCTCCGGCGGTGTCTCTTCCTGCGGCGGTGTCTTTGCCTGCGGCGGTGTCTCTGCCTCCGGCACTGTCGACCGGGCGGCCGTGCGCGAGGCCGCCACCCAGTTGCGGGCGGCGGGGGCCGAGGCGGTCGTCGCCTCCCTCGGCCCGGCCGGGCTGCTGGCCGTGACCGCCGAAGGCAGCTGGCACGCGTGGCCGTCGGCGGTGGCCGCCGGGAACGCGACCGGGGCCGGTGACGCGGTGGCCGCCGCCTTGGTGCACGGACTGGTCACCCGCCGCCCCTGGGACGAGCGCCTGCGGCACGCGGTGGCCCTCGGCGCGGCCGCCGTCGCCGCCCCGGTGGCCGGCGAGTTCCGCCGGGAGAGCTACCTAGCGGGCCTGCGCCCGGTGGCGGTGCGCCTGGAGGAGGTGCGCTGATGCCACTGGCCGCCATGCGCGAGATCATCCTGCCCGCCCAGGCCGCGGGCCGCGGGATCGGGGCGTTCAACGTCATCGGCATTGAGCACGCGGAGGCCATCGTCGCCGGGGCCGAGGCCGCCGGCGCGCCGGTGGTCCTGCAGATCAGCGAGAACTGCATCGCCTACCACGGCGCCTTCGCGCCCATTGCCCGCGCCTGCCTGGCCGTCGCCACCTCGGCCACCCTCCCGGTGGCCGTGCACCTGGACCACGCGTCCGGCCCGGAACTGGTCGAGGCCGCCGCCGAACTGGGCCTCGCCTCGGTCATGTACGACGCGTCCCGGCTGCCCTACGCCAGCAACGTCGGCTCCACCGCGCAAGTCGCCCGCTGGTGCCATGACCGGGGGATCTGGGTGGAGGCAGAGCTCGGCGAGATCGGCGGGAAGAACGGCCTGCACTCGCCGCTGGCCCGGACCGACCCCGATGAGGCAGCGCGCTTCGTCGCCGCCACCACGGTGGACGCGCTCGCGGTCGCGGTGGGTAGCTCACACGCTATGCTGACCCGCGACGCCGTCGTGGACCTTGGCCTTATCGACCGGATCCGCCGCGCGGTCAGGGTGCCGCTCGTCCTGCACGGTTCGTCCGGCGTGGCCGACGGGGACCTGGTCGCGGCGATCGGGGCGGGAATGACGAAGGTCAACATCGCGACCCAGCTGAACAAGGTGTTCACCGCCGCCGTCCGGCACACCTTGTCCCGCGAGCCGGCCACGGTTGATCCTAGAAGCTACGGGTCGGCGGGCCGCGAGGCGATCGCGTCCGAGGTGACCCGGCTGCTCCGCATGCTGGGCGCCGGGAGTACATCCCAGGAAGTGGCGGCCGGGCCGCGCGAGCCGGCGGCCAGGACAGGCGCGCAGGCAGGAGGCGCTGGTGAGCCGTTATCGCCGGTGGAATGACCTGCTGGAGCTGCTGGCGGCCGCCGGCCAGCTCCAGATCGAGGACGCCGCCAAGGCGCTCAACGTCTCCGCGGCGACCATCCGCCGGGACTTCGATGAGCTGGCCAGCCAGCAGATGCTGACCAGGATCCGCGGCGGCGCGGTCGCCCAGGCGGTCAACTATGACCTGCCGCTGCGCTATAAGACCGAGCGCCATCCCTCGGAGAAGCAGCGCATCGGGCAACTGGCGGCCAGCATGGTCCGGGCCGG
>JAICUO010000390.1 GCA_025935815.1 Streptosporangiaceae bacterium | reverse complement strand
GCCCGACCCGGACGGGCCCACGATCGCCGCCAGCTCGCTGGCCATCACCGCCAGGCTCACCTCGCCCAGCGCCCGCACCGGCGGTTGCCCCGGGTACACCTTGGATACCCGTTCCAGCTCCAGCACCGGGGCGCCGTCCGCCGAGCGGCCGGCCAGGCCCCTGGTCGTCTGGGTGGCGGTCATGAGGCCGGCACTACGACTCGCTGCCCGGGTGTCAGGTTCCCGGTGACCTGCACCATGCCGTCCGCGTCGTCGAAGATCCCGACCGTCACCGGCACGTACTGCCGGGTGTTCCCGGGGCCGACGACCTCCACGACGTACCCGCCTGGCGACTGGGCCACCAGCGCCGTCACCGGCACCGCGAGGGCGTCGTGAGCGTTGGCGGTGGTGATGTTCACCGTCACCGGCGCCTGGTCCAGGGTGCCAGCCGCCCCCGGATGGGTGAGCGTCACCTGAACTGGGATCGTCGTGGTGGGGCTGCCGCCCGCTCCCGACGAGGTGGTCGCCACTTTGCCGACCGAGGAGACCACGCCCGGCGTTGACGCCCCGTCCGGCAGCGTGACGCTCACCTTGTCACCCGGCTTGACCTCCGACTGCTGGGAGGCATCGAGCGGGATCGTCACCACGTGCCGGGCCGAGGTGGCATTCAGCACCGGCCCGGAGGCCGAACCGCCCAGGCTCCCTGACAGCTGGCTGACCCGCAGCGCTTCCGGCTTGAACACCACCTGCCCCAGCGACAGGCTCCCCGATGGCCAGGCGACCCCGAGGTGCTTTTCGAGCTGCTGCACGCCATTCGTCGTCTCCCACGAGTAGTAGTCCCAGCCCAGCGCGACGACATCCGCGCGGCTGACGTAGCCGAGCCGTACCAGGTCATGGTTGAGCTGGGCCACGTCATGGCCGATCATTCCCTCGAACATCCCCCGCCAGGCCGGGATACTGCCGTACAACAGCGCTACCGGGGAGCCGTTATCGGTCTTGTACAGAACCTGTCCCTGGCTGATCACCTGCCCGGCCGACGGCAGCCAGGTCAGCGTCCCGCTGCCCTGCCCGGTCACGGCGTAGGACCCGGCATACCCGAGCGTCGCGGTCACCGGCGTCACCGCCGACAGGTTCTGCCGGACCACCGTGGCCGTGGCCGACGGGGACGTCCCGCGCTGCCCGGCCCCCGGCGACCCGGCATGGTGGGGGAACACCCCGGCCCGCCAGGCCGCCCCCGCCCCGGCGGCCACCACCACGACGATGCCCAGGGCGGCCCAGCCGCCCCGGCGATGCCGCCGCCCGCCCCGCGGCCCCGGCGCCACTCCTTCCCGGCCCGGGGGACCCTGCTGGCCACCGGGAACCGGCTGGTCCCGGGAAACCGTTTCACTCACGATCGACCTCCGTCAGTTCCCGTTTGCTGATCTCGCCCTCGGCCGTGAGCAGCCGGGCGCCGACCGCGTGCACCGGCGCGGCGACCTGCCCGCGTGCGGCTCTGCCGTTCAGACCCTGTAGTTCGGGAGCTTGGCTAGGTGCAGCTGGGACTGGCATCCGAGCGCCGCGGAACGGACCTGGGTCGACTGAAGGTTAATGCTGGCGTGGGTCAAGGTGAAGACGGGTGACCCGTCGGGGTCGGTGCTGGGGTCGGGGAAGTTCGGCACCCCGTGGGCGCGCATGCACTGAGCGAATTTCACGTAAGAGCGCAGGTCCGCCTGGAACTGGCTGGCCAACCCATGGATCAGGTGCCTGCACGCATTCGAGGCCGCCGTGAACTGGGGATTGCTGGCTAGGTTCTTCGTGCTGGCGGGTTCTTGCCCGCTGGCGTCGGGATCGGGGAAATCCGCCACCCCGTGAGCGCGTATGCACCGGGCGTAGGCGACTTGGTCCGAGACGAGCTTTGACGTTCCGCTGCCGCCGCCGGTGCCAGACGATGACTGGCTGCCGGAACCGCCCGCTGGCTGGCCGCCGGCGGCGCTGGATGAGGGGCTGCTGCCGCAGGCCGCCGTCAGCAGCACGAGGCCGGCCGTGACGGCCAGGACGCCCGCTGGCTGCGGCCAGCGCCCGCGCCGGCGGCCGCCCGCGGCCTGGTTCCCGGTGCTGCTTTCCTGGGCGCTGTCCTCATGGCGGGCCGGAACCAGGATTGAAGCGGGTCGCGTCCGCGGCCGGGGAAACCAGTTGCTCATCGGGTGCCTCCTCGGGCTAGGCGGGGTGACTGAGTTCATGCCAGCCAGCATGCCGGCCGAACGCAGCGAGCGCATCACGCGCCGAGGGTAGGGCGGGTCCCTCGTTGGAGGGATACACCGATGGGGTGCGCGGAGGTAGCGTGCAAAGGTGCTGAGCAGCGTGCGCCACAGGGCGTGGGGGCTATCGGGTCGGCTGACCGCCTCCTACATCCTCGTCACGCTCGCGGTCGTGATTTTGGTCGAGGCCCTCGTGCTCGGCTTCCAGCTCCCCTCGCTGGTGAACGGCGCCCGGCTACAGGCCGAGGTGAGCGCCACCGCGAAAAGTTACGCCAGCCAGCTCGCCCAGCGTTATCCCGGCGGCGTGCCGAGAGGAACCGTTCTCGGCGACCCCAGCCAGCCGGCGCAACCGAGCCAGGCCAGGATGACCCCGGATGGCAGCATGCTGATCGTTCCGGCGATCACCGATCCGGTGCAAGGCCGCGATGCGGTCACCGCGGTCGTGGCGATCGCCGCCGACGGCACGGTCGTCGCGTCTTCCGTGCCCTCTCGGTACCCTCCCGGACGGCCGGCGGCCAGTGAGCTCCCCAGCCCCGCGATCACGGCGATCACCGGCGGTCGCATCATCAAACTCGGCAGCGTGTCCACGGCGTACGGCAACGTGCTGTTGACGGTGGAGCCGGTAAGCCGGGCCGGGATCGCCAAGCCGCCGGCCAGCGCCCGGGGACAGGCCGCCTACGTCTATGTCCAGGCGCCCTGGTCGCCGGGATTCATCAACTTGATCCGCAGCTGGAGCGAGCTGAGTCAGCTCGACGGGACCGGCTCGCTGCTGTCGGCCCCCTCCGCGCTGCTCGTTGCCATCGTGCCGGTCGGCGTGTTGTTCGGGCTGCTGACCTCCCGCCGCCTCGTCCGCCGGGTCCGGCGCCTGGAACGAGCCACCCTCGCAGTCGCCGACGGCGACTACACCGTCACCCTGCCCGTCTCTGGCCGGGATGAGGTCGGACGGCTGGAGGCGAACTTCACTACCATGACGAGCCAGCTCGGCTCCGCGCTGACCGCCGAACGGCAGCGGGCCGGCGCCGACGCGCGGACCGCGGAGCGTGCCCGGATCGCGCGGGAGGTCCACGATGCGATCTCCCAGCATCTGTTCGGCCTGCGGATGATCGCCGCCGGGATGCGCCGGGCTGACCCCGGCAATCAGCAGGCCCGCGCGATCGAGCACATCAGCGAGGAGGCACTGCGCGACATGCAGACGCTCCTGATTGAGCTTCGCCCGGCTAGCCTGGACGGTACCGGCCTCAGACCGGCCCTGCAGGAGGTCTGCGCGGCCTATCACCACCGGCTCGGCGTGACCGTCGACGCCAGCCTGGACGACGTCACCGTTCCCGCCGACGTCGAGCACGCCCTGCTGCGCATCACCCAGGAGGCGTGCACCAACGCCGTCCGGCACGGCAATGCCCGCCAGCTCGCGGTGTCCATGACCCGCCAGGACGGGCACGTCGAGCTCGCCGTCCGCGACACCGGCAGCGGCTTTGACCCGGCCGGCCCGCACATCGGCTTCGGGCTGGCCCACATCCGCGACCGGGTCGCCGAACTCGGCGGCACCATGGACCTCGACAGCGCACCCGGGCGCGGCGCGGCGCTCACCGTCCGGGTGCCGGTGCCATGACGATCCGGGTGGTGGTCGCCGATGACCATCGCGTCGTCCGGGACGGGCTGTGCTACCTGCTCAGTCAGGAACCAGACATGGAAATCGCGGGGGAAGCCGGAGATGGCCGGCAGGCAGTCGATGTCGTCGCCGCTACCCGCCCTGACGTGCTGCTGCTCGACCTGTACATGCCCGAGCTGGACGGGCACGCCGTGCTCGCCGCACTGCATGACATCCCGCACCGGCCTGCCGTCGTCGTCCTCACCTCCGCCACCGACGATGATCACCTCGTCCGCGCCGTGCGCGGCGGCGCGACGTCCTACCTGCTCAAGACCGCCCCGGCCGAGGATGTCATCAACGCCGTGCGCGACGCTGCGGCCGGCACCGCCAGCCTCAGCCCGGAGCTGCTGACCCGGTTCACCCAGGCGCTCCGCCGGCCTCCCCCTCCGGACCCGCTGCGGCCGCTCTCGCCGCGCGAACGCGAAGTGCTCCAGCTGATCGCCTCCGGTCACAGCAACCGGCAGATCGCCCGGGACCTGGCGATCGGCGAGCAGACCGTCAAGACCCATGTCCGCGGCATTCTCACCAAACTCGGCCTGCAAGACCGCGTCCAGGCGGCGATCTTCGCCCTGCGCCACCAAGCCGATAGCTACGAGCAACGGCCGTAGCCGACTGCCGCCACTATTTACGACTGTCCGAGGCCGAGGTGCCCGGATATCGCGGACCAGATCCGGGCTAGTATGTCCGGCCTGGCCATGTCGGAATGGACGCATGGCAGGCGGATTTCGGTGACCGCGCCGGACAGGTAACCCTCCCATCGCTGCGCGGTCGGCCGGTCGCCATCCCGGCCCTCCGCGGCGACGAACAGCAGCGCGTCCCCGTCGAACCAGCCGGGATCGTGGGCGTCTTGTATTTCGCCGTTCCGCAAGAACGCCTGCGCGAGGAGCACGAGCTCATCGTCGGTGATCGCTCCGAGGACTTCGCCTGCTTCCCGGCGCGTCCGCTCAAGCAGCCGGGCCATCCGGGCGTCGTCGGCTCCGCTATCCGGGCCGGTCTCCTCCGGATTGCCGGCGGACGCATGGCCAGCGGGCGTGCCCTCATGACCTGGGGTTTCGGTGTCTGGCCCGCGGTTGGCGGGGTAGGCGTCCAGGAGGACCAGGGCGGCGACTTCTTCGCCTGCCGCCTGTAGCTGGACGGCGATCTCGTGCGCGGGAATGCCACCGAAGGACCAGCCGAGCAGGTAGTACGGCCCCGTGGCCTGGACGCCGCGGATCAGCCCGATGTAGTCGGCCGCCATTTCGCGGACTGAGCGGGCAGGCTCGCCGGTGCCGTCGAGGCCGCGGGCCTGGAGCCCGTAGATGCCGAACTCTTCCGGGACGTACCTCGCCAGGGGCATGTAGCACCAGCTCAGGCCGCCTGCGGGGTGTATGCAGAACAGGGGCGGCCGGGTTCCCCCGGTCCGTATCGGCAGGAGCGCGCTGAACGCGCCCTGCACGGAGGACAGGCTCATCTGGTTCATGAGCCCGGCGACGGTGGGGGCGGCGATCAGGTCACGTACCGCGACTGACACCCCGCGCGTTTGCAGCTGCGTCACTAGCTTGACCGCCAGCAGCGAATGGCCGCCCAGCTGGAAGAAGTCCTCGTCGGTCCCGACGGTTTCCAGGTCGAGTACCCTGGCGAATTCCTCGCACATCATTTCCTCGAACTGGGAAGCCGACGCGCTGTCGGCGGCAGCCAGTTCCGGAGGCGTGCCGTCGGGGGCGGGCAGCGCGTCGCGGTCCAGTGAGCCGTCGGGGGCCAACGGCGGTGGGTCCAAGATCACGATGGCTGAGGGCATCATGGACTCCGGCAGCCGGGCGGCGGCGTGTTCCCTGGCCGCGGCGGCCAGTTCCGGCGGGCTGTCCTCGCGGCCGGGGTCGGGTACGAGGTAACCGACGATGCTCGCGTCGCCGGGGGCGTCCTCGCGGGTGATCACCGCGGCGTGCGCCACGCCCGGGCAGCCCGCCAGCACCGCCGCGACCTCGCCGGGCTCGATCCGCCGCCCGCGGACCATGAGCTGCTCATCGGCTCGCCCGGCGAGCACCAGCTCCCCGTCGGGGGTCCATTTCGCCAGGTCGCCGGTGCGGTACATGCGTGCCCCGGCCGGGCCGAACGGGCAGGCGGTAAACCGCTCGGCGGTCAGTGCCGGGCGGCCCAGGTAGCCGCGGGCCAGCTCCGCCCCGGCCAGGTACAGTTCCCCGGCCACCCCCGGCGGGACTGGGCACAGCCACCCATCCAGCACGAACGCGCGCGTGCTGGCAACTGCCCGGCCGATCGGCACCATGCCGGCCGTCCAGGGGCGGTTCCGCCATGCCACGGTATCCGCGGTCGCCTCGGCCGGGCTGTAGGAGTTGAACAGCACCCGCCCGGCCGACCACCGCGCGGCCAGCTCCGGCGGGCACGCTTCACCTCCCGCATCCAGCACCACCCCCGGCCGCACCGTCCCTTCCGGGAGCGTTGCCAGCGTCGCCGGCGGCAGCATCGCGTGCGTGATCCCCGCCTCGGCCAGGAATCCGGCCAGTTCCGCACCCAGCCGCCGCCGTGCGGGGATGACGACTAGCGCCGCCCCCGACACCAGCGCGGTGGACCATTCGGTGCTGAAGTTGCCGGAACTCGGCGACGTGAACTGCGCTACCCGGTGGCCCGGGCCCGCCTCGAACCGGAAGCTAGCCACCACCAAGTTCACCAGGCCGGCCTGAGTCACCACCACGGCCGTGGGCGTCCCGGTGGACCTGGAGGGGTAGATCACCTGCGCGGGGTGCGCCATCAGCGACCGCGCCGGATGGCTCGCGCCATTCAGGTTGGCCGCGGCCAGGTCTGCCAGCCGCGTGGCCAGGCCCGGCTCGTCGACGGCGAGCACGGGCACCGAGCATGTCTCGCGCAGCCCCGCCGCCAGCCTCCCGGCGGTCAGCACGCACCGCGGCCCGGCGGCGGCGAGCATGAACTCCACCTGCTCGGCCGGGCAGCCCGGGTCCACCGGCAGGTACGCCGCCCCGGCCTTCAGCACCGCCAGCAGTGCGATGATCAACTCCGCGGAGCGGTCCATCATCACCGCCACCACCTGCTCGGGGCCAGCCCCCCGGGCCGCCAGCACTCGCGCGAGCCGATTCGTCCGCTCGTCCAGCTCCGCGTAGGTCAGGCTCGTGTCTTCGCCCGCCACGGCCACCGCATCCGGGGTCTGGGCCGCCTGCGCCGCAACCAGCTCGGCCACCGTGGCGGGCGGGATGTCGGCCGGGGTGTCGTTCCCGCCGCTGATCAGCTGGGCCCGCTCGGCCTCGCCGAGGACCTGGACCTGGCGCAGCGGGGTGGCGGGGGCGGCGTGCAGCGCGGCGGCCAGGTTGGCCAGGCACGTGTCCAGCAGCGCGCACACCTGCTGCGGGCTGGCTGGCGCGATTGCCTCAGCCGTGATGAGGAATCCGTCTCCGGTGTCGTCGACGTTGACGCACAGCGGGTAGTTGGTGACGTCACGGGAGTGCGTCCCGGAGATGCCGGGAGTGCGCGGGCGGTTGTCGCGGTTTACCCGGCGGGGGCTGTGCCGGTAGTTGAGCAGGGCGGTGAACAGCGGGGTGTTGCCGGGGACGCCGCTGGCCTGCTGGGCCAGGGCGAGCGGGGCGTGCTCGTGG
>JAICUO010000416.1 GCA_025935815.1 Streptosporangiaceae bacterium | reverse complement strand
CGGAGATCGCCGCGGCGGCGTCGCGGCTGTACGTCTTCCAGCGGACGGCGCACTTCGCGGTGCCGAACCGGAACGCTCCCGTCGACCTGGCCGCGGACGCCGCGCTGAAGGCCGGCTACCCGGAATACCGGGCGCGGGCGCGCGAGTCGATCCTTGGCGTGCCGCTGACCGGGACGGGGCAGTCGGCGCTGGCGGTGCCGGCCGACGAGCGCGAGGCGCTTTACATGGAGCGGTGGAAGGCGGGCGGCGGGATGCCGTTCCTGGCCGGCACCTACATCGACCTGCTGGTGTCGCGGGCGGCGAACGACACGGTCGCGGAGTTCATCCGGGACCGGATCCGGGAAACCGTCGCCGATCCCGCCGTCGCGGAGTTGCTGTGCCCGCGCGCCTACCCGGTCGGGGCGAAGCGGCTGGCCCAAAGCGACGACTACTACTCGATGTTCAATCGGCCGAACGTCACGCTGGTCGACGTCAGGGCAACGCCCATCTCCTCGGTGTCGGCCGGCGGCCTGACGACGGAGGACGGGACGTTCTACGAGCTCGACGCGATCGTGTTCGCGACCGGGTTCGACGCGATCTCCGGCGCGCTGGACCGCATCGACATCACCGGCGCGGACGGGGTGACGCTGCGGGCGAAGTGGGCGGCCGGGCCGCGCGCGTACCTCGGGGTGGCCGCCGCCGGGTTCCCGAACCTGTTCATCGTGACCGGGCCGGGCAGCCCGTCGGTGTTCAGCAACATGGTGCTGTCGATCGAGCAGCACGTGGAATGGATCCGGGACGCGATTAGCTTCGTCCGCGGCCACGGAGCGGCGTTCATCGAGGCGCTGGCGCCGGCCGAGGAGGAATGGGTGGCGCACACGCAGGAGGTGGCGTACTCCACGTTGTTCCCGCTGGCCGACTCCTGGTACGTGGGGGCGAATATCCCGGGCAAGGCGCGGGTCTTCAGCTCCTACGTAGGCGGGGTGGGCCCTTACCGCGCTAAGTGCGACGAGGTGGTCGCTAACGGGTACGCGGGGTTCACGCTCGCGTATGACACTGATGAGATCTCGGCTTCTGGGAGGCTACGGTGACCACGAGCGCGGCGATCAACCCGCAGGCGCAGGCGGTACTCGACGGGCGGCGCGCCGCCGGGGCGCCGCCGGTGTGGCAGCTGACGGCGGAGGAGAACCGGGCCGGGTTCGGGCCGGTTCGGGAACTGATCGGCCCGGGGCCGTTCGTGGCCTCGGTGCGGGATGTCCTCATCCCGGGGCAGGCGGGCAACATCCCGGCGCGGGTGTATGAGCCGGGCCCCGATTCCCCGGCCACGGTCGTGTACTACCACGGGGGCGGCTGGGTGATCGGTTCCGTCGACGACTGGGACGCGGTATGCCGCGCCCTGGCGGTAGCGTCCGGGTGCACGCTGGTGTCGGTTGACTACCGGCTCGCGCCCGAGCACGTGTTCCCCGCAGCGGCCGATGACGCCTACGACGCGTTCGCGTGGGCACGGTCGGAGATCGGGGCGGGCAGGCCGATGGTGGTCGCGGGCGACAGCGCGGGCGGTAACCTCGCGGCGGTCACCGCGCAGCGCGCGCTGCACAACGGCGGGCCGCGGCCCGTGCTGCAGGTGCTCATCTACCCTGTCGTTGACTGCGACCTGGACCGGAAGTCCTACCACGAGTACGGCGGGACCGAGTTCATCGTCAACCGGCCGGACATGGAGTGGTTCTGGGACCAGTACGCGCCCGACGAGGCCACCCGGCGCAACCCGTACGCGTCGCCGATGCGCGCGCCCTCACTGGCCGGGCTGCCCCCGGCGTATGTGGTCACCGCCGAGCACGACCCGCTTCGGGACGAGGGGTTCGCGTACGTGGAGCGGTTGTCGGCGGCCGGGGTTGCGGTGAATCACCGGCATTATGGGTCGCAGATCCACGGGTTCTACACGATGGTCAACGTCATGGATGACGCCGATCGCGCGGTCGCCGACACGGGCCGGGCGATCCGCGAGGCCGTCGGCGCGGCGTAGCTACCGGCACTGCGTCATTCTTTCGGGAAGGGAGCTCGCAGCGATGCTTGCCACAGCCGCGATTTTCGAGAAGCTGCACACCCCGTTCGCGGTGGGCGACGTCGAGGTGGACGACGCCTTGCGGCCCGGCGAGGCGCTGGTCCGGATCGTCGCGTCCGGCGTGTGCCACACCGACGCGCTGGTGCGGGACGGCGACTTCCCGTTCCCCGCGCCCGGGGTGGCCGGGCACGAGGGGGCCGGGATCGTCGCGGCGGTGGGCCCGGGCGTCACCTCGGTCTCACCGGGGCAGAAGGTGATCATCGGGTGGCCGTTTTGCGGCGCGTGCCGCAACTGCCTGGACGGCCAGCCGCGGTACTGCCTCTCGCTGGGGCCACTGGTAGCGGGCGGGGGGCGCGACGACGGTTCCACCACGCTGCGCCGGGTATCCGGCGAGCCGCTGCACAGCCACTTCTTCGGGCAGTCGTCGTTCGCCTCGTACTCGGTGTGCGCGGCGTCATCGCTGGTGCCGGTGCCACCGGATGCCGCCGTTGAGCTGCTCGGGCCGCTGTCGTGCGGGATCGCGACCGGCGCGGGCGCGATCTTGAACGTGCTCCGCCCGCCGGTTGGCTCATCGGTGGTGATCTACGGGGCGGGCGCCGTCGGGCTGGCGGCGGTCATGGCGGCCCGGCTGACCGGTGCGACGACGATAATCACGGTGGACCGGGTCGCGGCGCGGCTGAAGCTGGCGCGCGAGCTCGGGGCGACCGAGACGATCAACGTGGCGGCGCCCGGCACCGACCCGGTGGCCGCCGTGACCGAGATCTGTGGTGGCCCGGCCGACTTCGCGCTGGACTGCACGGGCATCGTCGCGGTGCTGCGGCAGGCCGCCGACTCGGTGGGCATGCGAGGCACGGTCGCCTTGATCGGCGGCGCGCCCGCCGGGGCGGGGTTCACGCTGGATCACCTGACGACGCTGTGGGGCAAGAAAGTCGTCGGCATCCTTGGCGGCGAGGGCCGGTCCACGGTCTTGATCGGGGCCTTGCTGAAGCTCCACGCCCAGGGCCGGTTCCCGTACGACCGCCTGGTCCAGACGTTCCCGCTCTCGGCGGTCAACGAGGCCCTCGAGGCGTCGCACAGCGGCGAGGTCGTCAAGCCCGTCCTGCTCATGCCTGCATAGCCTCTCCACCCGCGCCGCGCCACGCAATTGCGTGGCGCGGCATCCCAAGATGCAATTTCATTTACTGTCAGTGAATTACCGATACGGTACATGAAACATTTCAGGGTAACTACCGTTTGATCATCAGGGGAAACTCGCTACAAGCGGTAAGGCATGCGGGCAACTTAGCCAAATTCATGGACACTAGCAGAATTATTATTTAGACTCCTGGTACTTGCTAGTCTGCGGGGACTGGCAGCACTGCAAGCAGCACTGCCAACCATGATCGTGGCGGCCGGGTGATTCGCGCGTTCACTTGCGATGGTGCGTCCGGCGCGGAAGGGCGGGGGCGTCTGTGGCTGAGTCGGCACAGGCCACGTGGCGCAGGAGCAGTGCATGCGTGCCCAGCGAGTGCGTCGAGGTCGCTAGCATAAGCGGCTATGTATTAATTCGCGACTCATCATGGCGGGAGGCCGACCGGGTACTCACGTTCACCCGCGACCAATGGCTCGCCTTCATCCGGCAACTCGCCGACAAGGGTGAGCAACCTCTCAAGACGGTCGCGATTCAGCTCGGTATATCAACCGGCAACTGCCCTATCCTGGGGCTACTCAAAGACTGCACAGGCGAGGCGGTGAGGGCGTGACTGGCGGGCCCCGGCAAGAGAACGGCACCGTCGTGCGCATTGAGGACTACCGGCGCGAAAGCCGACAGCAGCAGCCGCGCCCGGATGAGCAGCCGCCACTGCTTGCCTACTGTCTCACCTCCGGCGTGATCGGGGCTATTGCGGCGACTGCCCTGAGCCTCGCCGTCTCTGGCGCTGCTCGGGTTGCCGTGTGGTCTGCTGTGCTGGGGTCGGTGTCGGTCCTTGCCGGGGTCGCGTATGACACTCATCTATTGAGGGCGGCGTGGGCGGCCTGGCGGCTGCTTTTCCGGCAGCGCGCCGACGCCTGACCACCTTTGACACGCGCGTGGTGATGTACGTCAAGGCGGCGGCGAGGCTGGTGCCGCCGGGTATTTGGACCCAGGGATTCGTTAGCGCATGGAGTCCGTTCGCCGCCAGGGTGACGGCGGCGAACACCGCGAAGATGACCATGGCGATGGATACGATAACCATGGCGATCGATACAGCCGCATGCCGGAAGAGACGAATCATGTTGTCTGTCCGCTCACGCTCTCCGGTTGTCGCGTGGATGAGGTCGAGGACGCCAATAAAGCGGTCGGGGCGCGCTCGGTGCGGGTCGTCGTCAGGTGATGGAGGCACCGCTGTTCTCTCCTACGTCTGCAAGGCTTGACCGAAGCCAGTGTTCAGGGATCGGCATCAGGGTCGCCGCGCCGTTCACCCTGCGTGGCCGGCCTGTGTCTTTTCGGCGTCGCGCAGCCGATCAATCTGCTCGCTGAGCAGGGAGTTGCCCTCCTCCGGCGAAAGCGAGAGATCGGCGAATGTCTCGAAATACTCGACATACTCGGAGATCAGGCTGGGCTCGTCGCGCGTCAGCAGGTCACCGCTGAAGCTTTCGATAAAGAGCACTTCGTCATCGCCGTCCTGCAGCTGAAGAACGATGAACGGGCCCCGCAATCCCGCATACGACCCGGCCCGGAACGGCACGATCCGGATCGGCACCTTCGCCCGGGTCCCCACCTCGAGCAGGCGCTCCAGTTGACGGCGCATCACCCGGGGTCCGCCCACCCAGCGATACAGGGCCTCCTCGCCAATAGCGAACGCGAAGTCGGTTCCTTGATTTTCGAAGAGTCGCTCCTGTCGCATCGCGCGCAGGCCAGTTATCCGCGCCGCCCGCCGCGGCTGCTCCTCCGGCTCCCGGAAGACATTCATGAGGCTGGCCGCGTACTCCTCGGTATGCAGCAGACCAGGGATCAGGAACGGATGAAAGACCCGTAGCGAGGTTGCCTGGCTCTCGTGATCCAGGTACTTAGCGAACTGAGGCGAGATGATGTCCCGGTAGGGGTGCCACCAAGCCTGACCACGACTCCCCCGCGCCGCCTCCGTCAGGGCGGTTGCCTGATCAGGGTCCGACATGCCGTACAAGTCCAGCATGGCCTTGAGGTCTGTCACCGACAGCCCCTGGGCGCCGGACTCGATGCGGATCAGCTTCGACAAGGACCACTCCAGCCTCCGCGCCGCCTCGCGCTGGGTGAGGCCGACCGCGCCACGCCCCCTGCGCAGGTCTAGCCCAAGCCTGCGCCTGTGCACATTGGGATCCCGCACCTCCGCCATCGACGGACCACGCTCCTCGCGACTGACAAGGCTAGTTATGACTGGCAACAGAGTGCGGCCTGCGCCCGCGCAAGCACGCGCGTCGCTAAGCGCCAACTGGACCGCTTCCGTTAGATACTAGACCGCATCGACACTTATCAGGATGACAGGTGTCAACTATGACTAACTTCACTGCTTTAATGACGCAGAGTAATTGATTGTGCCAGGTTGCGAGTTTTTGTGCGCTCTGGCGGTCACGGCGAGTCGCAGCCTTTACAGCAGATGACGTGCTGCGCACGGCAAGTGGCCAAAGGTGAAACCCCCCGGCCGTTGACTTCGCGTGGTCGCCGTCATATCTTTTGAGCGAACGCTTAAATCGATCGCTCAAATTGGACTGGGCGATGGCGGCCCGCGGTGGACGGCTGCGGCGGAGGGGGTGAGCCGGGTGAGTGACACGCGGGCGGCGCTGGTGGCGGCGGCGATCGACACGCTTCGGGAGTCGGGGTTCGCGTCGGCCAGCGCGCGGCGGATCGCGCAGCGGGCGGGGTGCAACCAGGCGCTGGTGTTCTACCACTTCGGCAGCGTCACCGACTTGCTCGTGGCGGCGCTGGAGGAGGTCAGCGCCCAGCGGATGGACGCCTACCGGAGCTTGCTCGACCGCACCGGGACCCTGACGGAGCTGATCGACTCCGCGCGGGAGGTCTTCGAGGCCGACCTCGAAGCGGGTCATGTCACGGTGCTGACCGAGATGATCAGCGGCGCTCAGTCCGTGCCGGGGCTGGGGCCGCGGGTCGCGGCGTGCCTGGCCCCGTGGCGGGATTTCGCGCGGGAGGCGGTCCGTGGCGTGCTGGCTGCGTCCCCGGTGGCGCGGCTGGTGCCCGCCGGAGAAGCCGCGCACGCCGTGGTGGCCGGCCTCCTCGGCCTGGAGATGCTGGCCAGCCTGGATGGCGACCGGGCGGCGGCGCTGGCGTTGTTTGACCGCGCCCGCGCGCTCGGCGACGCCCTGGACCGGATCCGTCCCCTGGCGGCGCTGCTCGACCTGGGCGGCGCGGCTCGCGCGAACACGAGACAGGACAGCTAAGAATGCAGCCGCCTCCCGGGGGGACGACCCCCCGTACCTCCCGTACCCCCCGAGACGCGCAGACGGATGTCGTCACCGGAGCGTTCGGCTATTCCGGCGCGGCCATCGCCCGCGAGCTGGCGGCGGCCGGCCGCCAGGTCCGCACGCTCACCGGCCACCCGGACCGAGCGCCGGCCGGCACCGGCATCGAGGTGCGGCCGCTGGACTTCGGCGACCCCGGCGGGCTCGCCCGCGACCTGGCTGGCGCCCACACCCTGTACTGCACGTACTGGGTGCGGTTCCCGCACCGGAATGCCACCCGGGAATCATCCGTAACGAATAGCGGGATCCTGTTCGATGCCGCCGCCCGCGCGGGCGTGCAGCGCATCGTGTACGTCTCGATCCTGCACGCCGACCCCGCGTCCCCCTACCCCTACTTCAGCGGAAAGGGCGAGGTCGAGCGCCATCTGGCGGCGTCCGGGGTGCCGTACGCGATCGCCCGGCCGGCGATCTTGTTCGGCGAGTCCGCCGACCGCGGCGCCCAGGCGAGCATCCTGCTGAACAACATCGCCTGGCTGCTGCGCCACCTGCCCGCCT
>JAICUO010000243.1 GCA_025935815.1 Streptosporangiaceae bacterium | reverse complement strand
GGTTCGACTCGCACTACCCCGGCGACTTCATCGTCGAGTACATCGGGCAGACCCGGGGCAGGTTCTACACGCTGCACGTGCTGGCCACCGCGCTGTTCGACAAGCCGTCATTCCGCTCGTGCGTGTCCCACGGCATCGTACTCGGCAACGACGGGCGCAAGATGTCCAAGTCGCTGCGGAATTACCCCGACGTCAACGAGGTGTTCGACACCCACGGCTCGGACGCGATGCGCTGGTTCCTGATGGCCAGCCCGATCCTGCGCGGCGGCAACCTGGTCGTCACCGAGCAGGGCATCCGCGAGGGCGTGCGGCAGGCGCTGCTGCCGCTGTGGAACTCCTACTACTTCTTCGCGCTGTACGCCAACGCGGAGGGGTACCCGGCGTCGGCGTCGCTGCGCTCCGGGCACGTGCTCGACCGGTACATCCTCGGCAAGACCCGCGCGCTCGTCCAGGCGCTGGGCGACCGGCTCGACGTGTACGACGCCGCCGCCGCCTGCCAGCTGCTGCGCGATTACCTGGAGCTGCTGACCAACTGGTACATCCGGCGGTCCCGGGACCGGTTCTGGGCCGGCGACCGCGCGGCTCTGGACACGCTGTGGACGGTGCTGGAGACCGTGACGCGGGCGACGGCGCCGCTGCTGCCGATGACCGCCGAGACGATCTGGCGCGGCCTGACCGGCGGGGAGTCGGTTCACCTGGCCGACTGGCCGTCGGTGGCGGACTGGCCCGCCGATGAGCCCCTGGCCCAGACGATGGACCTGACCCGCTCGGTGTGCAGCGCCGCGCTGAGCCTGCGCAAGAACCGCCAGCTGCGCGTGCGGCTCCCGCTGGCCACGCTGACGGTGGCCGACGTGTCCGCGGGGACGCTGGCGGAGTTCGGCGACCTCATCAAGGACGAGGTGAACGTCAAGGAGCTGGTGCTGTCCGCCGACCCGGCCTCGCTGGGAGCCCAGACGCTGACCATCAGCCCGCGTGCCCTCGGCCCGCGGCTGGGCAAGCAGGTGCAGGAGGTCATCCGCGCGGTGAAGGCCGGCTCGTGGTCGGCCGCCGGCGACGTCGTCGTGGCCGGCGGGGTCGAGCTGCTGCCGGGTGAGTACGAGCTGCGGCTGACCGCCGCCGACCCGGACTCGACGCTGTCGCTGCCCGGCTCCAGCGGGCTGATCGCGCTGGACACGCGGGTGACCCCGGCCCTGGCCGCCGAGGGGACCGCGCGCGACGTGGTGCGCGTCATCCAGCAGGCCCGGCGCGACGCCGGCCTGGACGTGTCCGACCGGATCGAGCTGGTCATCGGCGCTGACGACGCGGTCGCGGACGCGGTGCGGGCGCACGCGGCGTTCATCACCGGGGAAACCCTCGCCGTCTCGATGTGCGTGGTGCCCGGGCCGGAGCTCCCGGCCGAGCCTCAGCCGGTGGGCGACCCTCATCCGACTGGCAACTCTGCTGACGGCGGGGCCGCGGAAATCCGTGTCCAGGTCGCTAAGAGCTAAGAGCTAAGAAATGAAGATAAGGTGCGCAACGAATCCCGGCTGGCTGTCGTTGTCCCGCTTTCTCCCTCTGTTCCCCCTTCCTTAAGTGACGGTGACTGGACATGCGCGGATCCGCGCCCTCGCTTTCCGCCCTGCGGCCCGCGGCCCCGTCGGCCAAGCTGCTGCGGCGCGCCCGCCTGGGCGCGACCGCGGTCGGCGGCTTCCTGGTGCCATGGTCGGCGGTGCTCGCGAAGACGCTCCCGAACACGACGCAGGTGCGCCGGTGGTCCACCGCGTGGGCGGGCCTGGACGCCAGTGAGGCCGTCGCCGCGCTGGCCACGAGCGCGTTGCTGGCCCGCGGGGACCGCCGGGCGGCGGTCCCCGCGGCCGCCTTCGGCGCGCTGGTCCTGGCCGACGCCTGGTTCGACGTGACCACGTCGGCGCGCGGGCGCGAGAGCGCCATCGCCATCGCTGAGGCCGCCGTCGTCGAGGTCCCCCTGGCCGCCGCCGCGTTCTGGCTAGCCGCCAAGCTGGCCGCCAGCGACCCCTCCCAGCCCTAGCGCTCCCCCCGCCGCCCCGCCTGCCGGCGGCATCTTGCTGTTATCGCGGAGATGGCGAGTCGGCCGACCCCCGCTGTACCCGGGCGCTAGTCCGCCAGGCGCTGGCGGGGAACGTGCTCGATGATCGCGTCCGGCCCGGGGAACATGAGCGTGGTCTGACCGTCCTCGAACCGGACCATGTACGGGGGCTCGCCCCGGTCGCCGCGTACCTCGACGATCTCCCCGTGCCGGTCCGGATGCCCGACGACATGCCCGTGAATGCAGATCCGGTCGCCAGTGGCAGCTTCCATGTCCGTCTCCCTCCGCTGAGGCACCCCTCATCCTTCCCAGCCTCGCCCCTGGTGACCCTCCCTGGCCAGACCCGTCGAAATAAGCGGCGCGGCGGGCGGCGGGAACCCCGGCGAGCCTCAGATCTCCACGGAATCGTGACAGACCGCGCTTAGATATCTCATGGTCGCGCCGGGTTATTCATGCCATGATCTGACCAATTAGTGGGTTTCCTGACCCTAGGGGCGATATCGATGCTCTTCAAGCACAGGCCTTTGCTGGAGGAATTGCGGGAGAAGGGCCGCCATGCGACGGCGGAGATCATCTCCCTGCAGACCGAGGGTGGCGGAAACTCCATGCGGGCGAACTGGGCGCCCGATGACGACCTGACGACCACGTGGACCGACTGCCAGATGGACCTGCGGGTTTTCCCGCCGGGCGAGTCGCCGTTCGAGGCGACGGTGCACACGCGGCTGCACACCTTCAAGTGGAAGGGCGACAAGGTCCCCGTGTGGTATGACCCGGACAATCGCCACCGGGTCGTGGTCGATTACGAGGAAGACGCGGCGACGATGACGCGCGCGGTCAACGACGCCGAGTTGTCGCTGCACCGTAACGATTTGCGACCGGGGCTAGTGTGGACGCCCGTGGGGCACGACGTCCTGCCGCTAGCGGCGATCGCCAAGCCGGGGAAAGGCCGGCTAAAGCACACCGGGAAGCTGGCCGCGCTGCTGACCGGGCCGGCCCAGACCGCCCTGGCTTATCTGCGCGATAACGCCAGCGAGCTCATGCCGCACGTCAGCGCCGACTGGCTCGCCCGCAACGACGTGCACCTGGACCAGCCCTACGGGTCGGCTCCCGCCGAACTGGACACCGAGAGCGTGGCGGGCGCCGGCCTGGCCGTCGTCGTCGCGATCGCCTCGCTCATGGCCGCCCAGTCCCCTGGTCGCGGCACCGTGGTCACCGGCGCGCTGACCCCGGGCGGCGAGCTCGCGCCGGTCCCCCATGTCGCGGAGAAGATCCTCGCCGCGGACCGCGTCCAGGCCCGCCGCATCATCGTCCCGGACGGCAACCGGCCCCACTGGCAGGACCACCCGACCACGAAGGTGCTGAAGACCAAGGTCGTATTCGTGGGGTCGATCGGCGAAGCGCTCCGCGCCACCGTTTGAGAGCGCCCTTCGGCTCCGGGGTGGTAGCGTTCGCGCCCGGCGGGCAAACCGTGGCCGGCCGGCCCATTGCCGGCGATACGCTGATCCGGTGGACTCTGCCGTCCTCGCCTCGAAATGTTTCGGCTTGAACCCGAAAGTATCGGCCAGCGCCCCCGAGCAGCATTTATTGGCCGGCAACGATGAGTATCTCACCGGATGACCCAAATCGTGACCGGCTCACCTTTCGAAACATTTCCGAAAGTCATTGACACGCTGTTGTGAAACTACACATACTTCACCCATCGGCAGTGCTCGCGAACCACAGGGCTTACTAGCTACCGGGCTCGCGAACCACAGCCGGTCCAGGTCACGCCGCAGCCTGGTGTCCTCTGGTCAGAGACGACACTTGATGAGGAGGGACGCACGGTCGTGAACGGCGCTCCTTCCCATCCACGGAGACGGTGAATAACCCGTGGAACTCACGCAAGAGCAAGCATGGTCCCCGCCGCGGCGCAGCCCGGCTGCCTGGCCACGGCGATCACACCTGGAGCTGGGCGCCTATCCCACAGCATCAGGCAGTGCGCGTGGCCACGCCGGCAACGTGCTCCGGGAGTGGCGGCTGGGCCAGTTCGCGGAGGCCGCCGAATTGGTGGTCTCCGAGCTGGTGACCAATTCCGTGCTGGCGACGCGGGCGGCTCGCTGGCCGACCAGGCAGCCGCCGGTGCGGCTGTGGCTGGTCAGCGACGGCTCCAGCGTCCTCGTGCGGGTGTGGGATGCCGTCACCAGCCCGCCCGAGCGCCGCGCGGCCGGGCTAGAGGACGAAAGCGGCCGCGGCCTCGCCATCGTGACCGCCTTGTGCGCGGACTGGGGCCACCATTACCCGCCCCCGGAAACCGGCGGGAAGATCACCTGGGCGCACATCACCAGCCCCTGGATGACCGAGGAAGCCTTCATCTGAGCTAACCCTGGCCGGTGATCCCCCGGTCAGCGGGCCCCGGTTCAGCGCGCCCCCGGTCAGCGAGTACGCCCACGTCGTCCTGCACGTAGCCGACAACCCCGACCAGGTCCTCGTCAGCTACTCGCCCGCCCCCAGCGAAGCAAGGTTACACATTGTTACTTCCGAGGGCTCCCGCGTGTAGCATATCGATGTTATGCTTTGCAGTATGGCCGCTTCTGTCACCGGCGAGCAGTGGAACACTGTCCGCGAGTCCGTCCGCGCGACGGCCGGGCGATTCTGCGACCTGGTGACCTCGGTCCCTGACCCGGCTGCCACGGCAACCGCCGGGTGGACGGTGGCCGATGTCGCCGCGCACGTGACCACCATCGCCTTCTTGAACACCATGCTGATGCGGGCCGCCGAGCCGCCTTTCCACCTGCCAGGCCTGGCCGAGGCGATAGCGGCCACCACCGTCGACACCGTCCATGGCCTCAACGACCAGGTGATGAGCCACTTCCCCGAGCGCGACGTGACCCGGCTCCTGGACCTGCTGCGCCACCATGTCGGTCTCATGCTGACGGCGAGCCAGGACCACGACCCGGGCGAGACCTTCTCCTGGCTCGGCGAGGCCAGGCCCACGCTGGCCGGGATGTTCGCGCACATGGTCAACGAACTGCTCATCCACGGAAACGACATTGCCCGCGCCGTCAAGGTCCCGTGGACGATGCCCGCCCCGGACGCTGCGCTGTTCTTCGACCTGTTCTACGTCGGGCTGGCGAACGGGCACCAGGGCCGGCTGCTCGACGGCAGCAAGCGGCCGCTGCGGCGGCGCATCGCCGTGGAGTTCCGCTCCGGCTACACCACCCCCGTCACGATCGTGGTCCGCGACGGCCAGGTCACCGCGGAGCCAGCCGGCCCGGGCGCCGACGCCCGGGTGCGGTTCGACCCGGCGACACTCAACATGATGATGTTCGGCCGTACCAGCAAGCTGCAAGCGGTCCTGACCAGGAAAATCATCATCGGCGGCCGTCGGCCCTGGCTCATGCCGGCCTTCCTGCGCACCGTCCGCCTCCCGTCCTGACGCCGGCCCGCCACCCGGGAAGCCAGGCCGGCGCCAGCCCGCGTTAGCGGCCTGATCACCGGCCGCGCACTCCCGGGCGGCGTTGATTCCGCTCAGGGGCCGAGGCGGGCCAGTTGCTCGCGGACGGCCTGCTCTAGGCGGGTGGACTCCTCGAAGCTGGCGAAGAGCTCCTTCTGCAGGCGATCGATCTTCTCGGTCAGTGGCTCGGAGTCGCCGGCTGATTCCGGGGGACCCACATAGCGACCGGGGGTGAGGATGTGCTCGTGCTGGCGCACCTCGTCCAGGGTGGCCGAGTGGCAGAAGCCGGCGACGTCCGCGTACCGCAGGCCCGCCGCGCGCGCCGACTCAGTGCCACGCCAGGCGTGGTAGGTGCCCGCGATCCGGGCGATGTCGGTGTCGGTGAGCACCCGCTCGGTGCGGTCCACCATGGCGCCCATCTCCCGGGCGTCGATGAACAAGGTCTCACCGCGACGGTCGCGTAGCGCCCGCGCGCCCTGGTCGCCCTTGTCCTTCGCGAAGAACCACAGGCAGGCCGGGATCTGCGTGCTGCGAAAGAGCTGCGGCGGCAAGGCGATCACGCACGTGACGAGGTCGGCTTCGACGATGGCGGCGCGGATCTCGCCCTCTCCGGATTGCCGCGACGACATCGATCCGTTGGCGAGCACCACCCCGGCCGAGCCGTGGTCGTCCAGCTTGCCGAGGATGTGCTGCAGCCAGGCGAAGTTGGCGTTGCCGGCCGGCGGGATGCCGTACTTCCAGCGCGGGTCCCCGGCCTCCCGCGCCCAGTCGGACATGTTGAAAGGGGGGTTGGCGAGGATGAAGTCGGCCTTGACGCCGGGGTGCTTGTCCTCGTAGAACGTGTCCGCCCAGCGGCTGCCCAGGTCCCCGGGGATGCCGTGGATAGCCAGGTTCATCTGGGCCAGCCGCCAGGTCCGCTCGTTGGACTCCTGGCCGTAGACGGCGATGTCGACGCGCCGGCCCCGGTGGGCGAGGACGAACTTCTCCGCTTGGACGAACATGCCGCCGGACCCGCAGCACGGATCGTAGACCCGCCCGGCGTATGGCTCCAGCATCTCGACGAGGACCGTCACGACGGGCGCGGGGGTGTAGAACTCACCGCCGCGCTTGCCCTCAGCGCGGGCGAACGTGTCCAGGAAGTACTCGTAGACCTCCCCGAGCACGTCGCGTGCCTGCTTGCCCTCGCGTCCGGTGAAGCCGGCCTCGCCGACCAGCGTGACCAGCCCGCCGAGGCGGCGCTGGTCCACGGTGTCGCGGTAGAAGGCCTTGGGCAGCACGCCAGCCAGCGCCGCGTTGGCCGCCATGATCGCGTCCATCGCGGCGTCGATCCGCTGGCCGATATCGGCGTCCTTGGCCCGCGCGGCCAGTTCATCCCAGCGCGCGGCGCGCGGCACCCAGAACACGCCCGCGCGGGCGTAGTCATCGACGTCATCGAGGAAGGAGCGGAGCTGGGCGGCGGGCACCCCGCGCGCGAGGGCGTCCGCGCGGACCTGCGCGCGCCGCTCGGCGAAGGCATCCGACACGTACTTGAGGAAGACCAGGCCAAGAACGAAATCCTTGTACTGCGCCGCGTCCATTGATCCGCGCAGCTTGTCGGCCGTCTTCCACAACGTGGCACGCAAGTCCTCCATGGCATAGACAGTGTCCCATTGCCGGACCCCTCGCGGTGCCGCACCGCCACACCGCCTGGCGGCACCTCACCGGCCATGCACCCGCGGCGCCTCATCGCCACCCGCCTGCGAAGCTTTACCGCCACCGCCACCGCCGCCACCGCCTGCGGCGCAACTTGCTGTTATCAGCGAAGGGCGACGAGGAACGCGCGCCACGATTCCGCGCCAACGCGCAGCACGGGGCCGACGCCGCGGTCCTTGGTGTCGCGGACGAGGATCACGCCGGGGATGTGGGCAGCTTCCACGCAGTTACCGCCGCCGTTGGCGCTATGGCTGGACTTGCGCCAAGGGATACTGCCGACCTCCACGCAGTTGCCACCACCGTTGCCGGTGTAGCTCGACGTCCGCCAGGTCGGGGTCACTGCTCGCTCTTCCATCGGTTGATCGCCTCCACTGTCGCCGCCCGCGAGTCCTCAACGTTGAGCGCGTGGCCGCGGATCCTTTCAAAGATCGCAGCCATCGTGCGGACCAGCTCACGGTTGTCTGTGGTCTGGTCTTCTACCGCATCCCTACGCATCGTATCTGGAATCCCCGGACCGCTAGCGATGTCAAACGCGCCGTTCAGGCCGGGGACAGCACCCGGACCCCGGACTATCTGGATCGTGATGTTCCGCCGTCGTGACATCACGATCAGACTCTCAAGCTGCTTGACCAAGATTTCGACTGTTCCGATGAGCCGGTGCAGCACCGACTCTTCGATGAGCACGGTCAGGTGGACGGGGTCGTCACCACCCAGGATGGCCTGGCGTTCGATACGAGCGGCGACCTTCTCGTCGGCTTCATCCTCATCTACGCCCGTTAGCAGGTAGATCGCGCGAATGTACTCCTCGACCTGGAGCAGGCCGGGGATAACCAGCGGGCACCAGATGCGGATCGAGTCCGCTTGCTTCTCCACGTCGATCCACCAGGTGAACCAGCCGGGGACGGCCCCGCGGGCGTTGCGGGCCAAGGTGAGCTGCCGCTCGAGCATCGCCCGCTCGGTGCCCGCGATACCGCAGGCGTCCATCCACGCGGTGAACACCACGTCGGTCGGCGGGCGGTCGCCCGACTCGGCCTTGCTGATGACCGTCCGCTCGTAGCCGAGGACGACCGCGAACGCCGCCTGGACCGGGTGGCCGGCCTCGATCCGCACCCGGGCCAGTTCCATGCCGAGCAGGGCGGCGGGGTCGTTTTCCGGGCTCCGGCTGCTGTTTCTGGGCATGCGGCAACCTCCCGCTCATAGTGGCGGCTCACGACGATTCTTGGCGCGATCAGGATAACCCGCGAGAAACGCGGATGCTAAGCATTTGACGCGAAGGAGGAGGGCGTTAGAGATAATGATCATGGGGTTGCCGGCCCTCACCCATGGTCGCCGCATCGCCCCTGTCATCGAGTTGCGCGATCTATTAACGGCCGCGATTTACCGACCACGCTCATAATGGCTGGACGCGCTCGGCTCCCGCGCGTTGTGGCGCGGACTCCCGGCGTTGTGGCGGCTGGTGGCGGCTCGGGCGACACTTGCGCCCGCACTGCTTCCGCGTGGCAGGGTGGGAAATGGACAGCACTCGCCGTCCGTTTCGCATTGAAGGGTGAAATACTCATGGAAGCCACTCGCGCTCCGGTTGGGTCGCCATTTCATCGCTGCCCGGAAAGCTGGCCCCGGCAATCGCACCTGGAGCTCGGGGCGTATCGCAGCGCGGCGGGAAGCGCCCGCGGGCACGTCGCCGGCGTGCTGCGCGAATGGGGACTACGCGAACTGGTGGAACCCACCGAATACGTCATATCGGAGCTGGTAGCCAATTCCGTGCTGGCGACCGAGGCCATGCAATGGCTGATCCGGCCGCCCGTGCGACTGTGGCTGCTCAGCGACGGCGCGGCCGTCCTGGTGCATGTGTGGGACGCGATCGCCGCCGCGCCCCAACCGCGCGTCGCCGGGCCGGAGGACGAGAGCGGGCGGGGGCTGGCGATCGTGGCCGCGCTGAGCGCGCAGTGGGGGCATCACTGGCCGCCGCGCGAGCCTGGCGGGAAGGTCACGTGGGCGCTGATCACGAGCGCGTGACGGAGGCGAGCGATGAGCGAGAACGCGTGCAGTTGCGGATTCACCCCGGCTGGCGGCGACGAGCTTGCCGAGCATCTGGGCGAGATGTTCATCCCGGCCGACGACATCGGAATCGGCGGCGTCCGGCACGCCGAGGACGCCCGCGACGTTCCCGGCCGGGCCTGCTTGTGCGGGTTCACCGGCCCCGATGCCACCGCGCTGGACGAGCACCTGCTGGCTGCCTTCGCCCCGCCAGACGGGATTGGGCGCGACGGCAGGCGGCACGCGGCACCACTGGCGTGAGTGCGGGAACGGCGCGCCCGGTTTCGGCGGAAACGGGGCTGGCGGACAACGCGAGATGCCCCCGCCAGCCATCCCAGCGCCAGAACGGGTTGGCCACGGTCCAGCACCACCAGCCCGATTGTCCGGCTTCCCTCGGGGAACCGCCGGCCGCCCCGTCCGCCCGCAATCGGCCTTCCCGCGTCCGACCGTGCGTGGTAGAACGTTCAACGATCCCCCTTTCCCGTCCCCTCGTCCCGCGCCCGCCCTAAGGAGACCCCATGCCGCGCATCGACGTTGAGATCCCCGCCCCCGACGGCACCGCGCCGGGGACGCTGCACGTTCCGGACGGCGACGGCCCCTGGCCGGGCGTCGTGATGTTCCCCGACGCCTTCGGCGCCCGCGAGACGATGTCAGGGATGGGCGACAAGCTCGCCAGCCTTGGATACGTCACGCTGATCCCCGACGTCTACTACCGCAACCCCGGCTGGACGCCGTTCGACCCCGGCACCGCCTTCGCACAGGAGGCCGAGCGCGGCCGGCTGTTCGGCCTGATGGGCTCGCTGACCAACGACCGGATCGCCGCCGACGCCACCGCGTACGCGGACTTCCTGCTGGCGCGGCCGGAGGTGCGCGGGACCGCCGTCGGGACGACGGGCTACTGCATGGGCGGGCGGATGTCGATGGTCGCCGCCGGCTCGCTGGGACCCAAGGTCGGCGCCGCCGCGTCCTTCCACGGCGGCCGCATCGCCGTGGAGGGCGACCCGAACTCCCCGCACCTGGCCGCGGGCCAGATCTCCGCCGTCGTGTACGTGGCCGGCGCGATCGAGGACGGCTCGTTCACCGCCGAGCAGGCCGACCTGCTGCGCGAGGCACTGGAGAAGGCCGGGGTCGCGCACACCGTGGAGTTCTACGACGCCCACCACGGCTTCGCGGTCCCCGACAACGGCACCTACGACGAGGAAGCCGCCACCCGCCACTACCAGGCGATGGCCTCCCTCTACGCAGCCAACCTCTAACCCTCCCGCCGCCCCACCCCGCCCCCGCGCTCCGGTGCCGCCCCGCGCTCCACTCCGCCCAGCGCTCCGCGCCTCTTGCTGTTATCGCCAGCCGGGTCCTCGTTGCTGACGATCGGACCGAGTTTCGCGGTCCGATCGTCAGCAACGGCGCCCTAAACAGCGGCCGGCAAACCCCGCAAGCCTCACGAATCACGCGCGCACCGCACCGTTGCCGTTATCACCCCCACTGCCGGCTACTTGAAGGTTGGCAGCAAGTCCCCGGTGATCTTCGCGTTCGGGTTGAGGGTGTTGTCGACCACCTTGGCCTCCAGCGGGTACTTAGTGCCCTTCTGCCACTGGATGCCGACCGGCGGGGTGATGACCACGCCGGGGGCGGGGTTCTTGGCGGAGGTGAAGTCCACCGGCCCGGCCACGGCGTCGGGGACCACCACGCTGTGCAGCGCGGCGGCCACCTCGGCCTTGTCGT
>JAICUO010000114.1 GCA_025935815.1 Streptosporangiaceae bacterium | reverse complement strand
TAGTACAGGAGGGTCCGGCGCTCGACGGCGCGGTCTACCGACAGCGGCGCGGTGCGCGACACCTGGCCCTGCACCCGGACCCAGCGGTAGAGCCGGTAGATGGCGCCCGCCGCCTGCTGGTCCCGGTCGAACACGGCCACGTTGAGCTGACCGCCGTCGTGGGTTGCCACGGTGTAGTGGCGGGACCCGGCCATCCGGGCGGGTGGCTGGCGCACCCGCCGGATCGAGGTCACCGCCAGGTCGCTGGCCGACAACGCGGTGGCGATGTCCCGCGCTGAGGGGCGCTGCGATGTCACGCCCGCGCCGTACCGGACCGCCAGGCCGATCGCGCGCCCGGTCAGCAAGGTGATCAGGATCGACAAGATGGTGGTATGCAACGCCGCCAGCTGCACGATGGCGTACACGCCGATGGCCAGCCCCAGCGCGTTCCGCCAGGCCGTGCGACCAGCCAGCCCGATCATGGTGGCGTAGGCGACCAGGCCAGTCAGGTAGGGGTCGAGGGCGTTGACGTGGCTGGTGCCGGGACTCGACATGATGATCGCGTAGTAGAGGCGGGCGGCGAAGTGATGCAGCAGCACGACGTTGGCGATCCCGGCCGCGGCGCCGGCCAGCAGGCCGGTCGCCACCGCTTCGATAAGGCGGCGGGCCTGGCGCCGGACGAGCTGCGCGACGGCGAGGGCCACGGGCAGGATGAGCAGCGCGAACAGCGCGATCGGAGGGGCCACGACGAGTAGGGCGTGCGGCAGCCGCCGGCTCGCGCCGACGATGTCGGTCTCCACCCCGGTCGTGGTCGCGCCCGCGGCGACGCCCGCCACCGCCAGCACGAAGATCCAGATCCAGGACATGACGCAGCGCAGCAAGTCGACCGGCTTGCGGATCCGGCGCTCCAGCTGATCATCGACTTGTACCGCCCACGGCTGCGTCACCCGATGATCGTTTCACCTGTCCCGGGCGCGCGATGCGGCAACCGCGCCAGCACCGGGCCGCGAAAAGCGTTCGCCCGCCGCCAGCTGGCCTTTTAGAGTCGCCTTCCGTGGCATCAAATGAGGAGACTCCCCGTCCTGCCGTAACCAGCGTCAGCCCCGGGACGGGTCGAACTCCAGGACCTGGGTCAGGCGGATGTTGTTGCCGGACGGGTCGCGGAACGAGGTGTCGATGCCGTAGGGCTGGGCGGTGGGCGGGTCGTTGAACGTGACCCCGCGCTTGGACAGCTCGTCGTAGGCGCCCTGGCAGTCGTCGGTCTCCAGGAACAGCGTGCCGCCCGCTCCCTTGGCGACGAGCTCGCCAAGCGCCTTGCTGCCGTCGGCGTCGAGCATCGGCGGGCCGGGCACTGGCATGAGCACCAGCCCGAAGTCCTTCTGGTCGGCCGGCCCGACCGCGAGCCAGCGGAACTGCCACGCCTCCATCGTCACGTCCGCCCGCACCTCCCAGCCGAGCACCTTGGTGTAGAACTCCAGGGCCGCGTCCTGGTCATGCACCCAGAACTGCGCGTTGGCGATCTTGATCATCGGGTTCTCCCTCGCGTGTGCCTCGGCGAAGCGCCGATCGTGCGTACGAAAGAAACCCTATGAACTGGTGATCTGCTTGTCTTCTCGAAACGTCCGGTTCTTCGGCCGCCCGTACGCCATCGCCATGCAGCGCGGAATGCGGACATAGCGCGCCGCCGGCGGCATCGATTGCCGGTAGGCGGTGGGGGAGCACCCGAAGATCCGGGTGAAGCTGGCCGTGAACGAGCCCACGCTCCCGCCGCCCACCGCGAAGCAGATGTCGGCGACCCGCCAGTCGGTCACCCGCAGCAGGGTCGCCGCCCGCTCCAGCCGCCGGGTGAGCAGGTACTGGTGCGGCGGCTCGCCGAACGCCCGCTTGAACTCCCGGCTGAAGTGCGCCCGCGACAGCCCCGCCGCCCGCGCCATGTCAGCCACGGTCAGCGGCCCGGCGTACTGCGCGTCCGCCAGGTCACGGGCGCGCAGCAGATGGCGCGCGAGCGGCTGCGACATGCCCCCAGGGTAGGCGACCGGTATGTTTGATGGCATGGCGGACGGGGCCGAGGAAATGGCCGGCGCGCTTGGCGGGCTGTCCCCGCCGGGCGCGGAGCCTCGGGTCGTCCGCTGGGTGGGGATCTTCTTCGTGGCGTGCTTCGTGGGGCTGATCCCGTGGACCTGGTACCTCGCGGGGACGCTGCCCGAACGCCAGGTCTCCTCGCACTACGACGTCGCCTGGACGGGCTTCGACGTCATGCTGGCCATCGTCTTGCTCGCCACGGGCGTCTGCGTGCTCCGGCGCTCCCGGTTCCTGGCCGTGACGGCGGCCGCCGCCGCCAGCTTCCTCGTCATCGACGCCTGGTTCGACATCATGACGTCCCCGCCGGGCGCCCAGTTCGTCGAGGCCCTGATCATGGGCGCGGTCGCCGAGCTTCCGCTGGCGGCCGCCTGCGGGTGGCTGAGCTACCGGGCCGAGCACCTCGTGCACGGGAGGATCACCTTGTTCCTCGGCCACACCTTCCACTGGCGCTGAGGTCCACTGGCGCTGAGGGAAGTTACGCCGCCGGGTCCTGGGTGTCCAGCCAGGTCGTGATGGCGCGCTCCAGGACCGGCATCGCGAGCGAGCCGTGGTCCAAGACCGCGGCGTGGAAGTGCGGCAGCGAGAACGCGGAGCCGAGCCGCCGCCGGGCCTCCTCCCGCAGGCGGAGGATCTCCAGCTTGCCGGTGAGGTAGGTCAGGGCCTGCCCGGGCATCACTACGTACCGGTCGATCTCGCCAGCCAGGAACTCCCTCGGCATGGGGATATGCGCGACCGCGTAATCCAGGGCGTGCTCACGGCTCCAGCCGAAGGCGTGGAGGCCGGTGTCCACCACCAGCCGCACGGCCCGCATCAGCGACGTGCTCACCGCGCCGAGCAGGCCGCGCTCGTCGGCGAACAGCCCGCATTCCTCGCCGAGCTGCTCGGCGTACAGGCCCCAGCCCTCCGAGAACACCGGCAGGCTGCGCTGGCGCTGCAGCGCGGGCAGGTCATCCAGCAGCTGCGTGCGAGACAGTTGCAGGTGATGGCCGGGCACCGCCTCATGGAAGGCCACGACATCGACATCCCAGCCGGTCCCTGCGGTCGGCAGGCGCGTGTTGAACCAGAATGTCCCGGCCCGCCCGCCATCCAGCCGGGGCGGAGAGTAATGCGGCGCCGCGCCGCTCAGCGCTACCACGTCCGGCATGGGCGTTACCTCGCACGGCGGCGGAAGCGGAGCCGGGAAGAACTCCGGTGCCCGCTCCTCGGCCCGCCGGATGGCGGTGGTCGCCCGGCGGATCGCCTCCTCGGCGGAGACCTTCCCGGCGGAGTCGCGCAGGGCGCGGCAGACCTCCGCGAGCCCGGTCAGCCCCAGGTCTGCGCCCAGCTCCACTGCCCGGTCCTCCAGCGCGGCGACGTGCGCGAGGCCGGTCTGGTGCAGTTCACCGGCCGTCAGCGGCAGCGTCGTGTAGGCCCGGATCGCCCGGGCGTAATCGGCGTCGCCGCCGGGCAGCCAGGACAGTCCCGCGTGGGCGGAGGCCCGTGCCCGCGGGAGCAGCTCCCGCACGGCGTCGAGCCACCTGGCCACCGCCGGGTGCACCACCTCGGCCGCGGCCGCCCGCCGCTCGGCCTCCCATTCCGCTGCCCGGTGCCAGCCACCCGGGGGCCGCGGGACCAGGACGGGGCTGTTCTCCGGGGCCGCCAGGACGCTCTCGGCCCAGGTGACGGCCTGCTCGGCGAGCGGGGCGACCGGCAGCCGGCCGCGGCTGGCGCCGACCCTGAGGCGCTCGGTGACCTGGTCCAGCCAGCGGTCGCTGTGGCGCAGCCGCGTCAGGTAGGCCTCGGCCGCGGCGGCGTCCACCAGGACCGTCCGGGCCGCGACCGACAAGAACACCGCCGGCCCCGCGTAATGCATGGCCGAGACCGTATAGTCCTCCTGCGCCAGGTCGATCGTCGCCAGTTCCTGGGCGACGGCCTCGGTCACGCAGCCGAGCGTGATGACGTCGGCCGCGACGGGCCGGCCGGGTGCCGCTGCGAGCGCGGTGGCCTCGCCCAGGAACCGCTCGGCCTCGGCCCGCCAGGCCTGCTGCCCCTCCTCGCTAGCGTCCGGGAGCAGGTCGTCATACCCCGGGATGCCGAAATTGGTGGCGGCAAACGGGTTGGCGTGCAGCCATCGCGCATGGAAACGATCGGCGAGGTCACGTGCTGTGGTCATCGGCGCCTTCCGCGCAGTCGGGCATGCTCAGCCGAGCTTACGCTTCCCAGCGGCGCTGACGGCTTGACCGGCACGGGAGTCAGGTCGAACTACCAGCGCATCCTCGACTACGGCGGTGCCCGTGACATCGGCGACCTGTCTCTTCGCTGAATTTAGGAGCGATACTGGGTTCGCATGAGCCCCGCCCCCCTCGCCGGCATCAAGATCCTCGAGGTCGGCCATGTGCTGGCCGGCCCCTACGCGACCATGCTGCTGGCCGACCTCGGCGCCGAGGTCACCAAGCTGGAGCCGCCCGGCGGCGACATCTCCCGGCAGGTCAGCGACTCCTACTTCGCCAGCGTCAACCGGGGCAAGCGCAGCCTCCGGCTGGACCTCGGGACTGCTGCGGGCCAGGCCCGGCTGCACGAGCTCGTCGGCGACGCGCACGCGCTGCTGGTCAACCTCAAGCCGTCCGCGATCCGCGGGCTGGGCCTGACCTACGAGGCGCTGCGCCGGCACAACGAGGCGCTCGTCTGCGTCGCGCTCACCGGCTGGGGCCTCGACGGCGGCGACGAGCCGGCGTTTGACTACCTCCTGCAGGCCGCGACCGGCGTCGCCTCGCTCACCGGGGACCCCGGCGGTCCGCCGACGCTGCCCGGCTACTCTTCCGCCGACAACTCCTCGGGGATGATCGCCGCCCTGGGCCTGCTCGCCATGATCGTGGCCGGGCGCGGCGGCCAGGTCGACGTGTCGATGCGCGAGGTGATGCTGTCCCAGCTCAACTACCGGGCGGCCGCCTGGCTGAACGAAGGCGCCGAGCCGCGGCGCTACGCCGGCGGCGCGCACTCCCACTACGTGCCCGCCCAGCTGTTCCCGGCCGCCGGGGACAGCTACCTGGCGCTGTTCATCACCCACGACCGGTTCTGGCGGGCGTTCGCCGCCGAGGCAGGCATCGAGGCAGCCAGCGCCGGCGAGCTCTCGACGATGGCGCAGCGCTCCGCCCGGCGCCCGGAGGTCCTCGCCATCGTCGCGAAGGCGCTGGCCACCGACACCGCCGACGGCTGGGAGGCGCGGCTGCGGGCAGCCGGCGTGCCGGCCGCAGCCGTCCGGACCCTGCCCGACGCCCTGGAGCGCGCGGACGCCTCCCTCATCACGGCGGGCGGCTTCCGGCTGGTCGGCGGCGCGATGCGCGTCGACGGCTACCAGCCGGCCTACGGCGCGGCGCCAGCCCTCGGCGAGCACGGCGATTTCTGCAGGACCGCGGACGGGGCGGGTCCGCGCCCCGGTCTCCCTGGGCGGTGACGGCTACAAGTTCCAGAACGTCGGAACCCGCTCATCCTCCTCCTGCGCCCGATCAGGGGCATGCGCGACTTCCCCGCGGCTCCGGCCGCCCGCTAACGAAGGGCCACCTCAGCCCTAGGCGTCCCTGCGGCGGAGTTCCGCCGCCGCAGCCAGCAGCGCGATGGCCGGCCAGGCTACGAGCACGACCACCGATATGGCCGGGGACAGCAGGCCCGCCCGCGGATGCAGGCTGACCACCTGGTAAGCCGCGAACGGCATGGTGAACCGGCCGAGCCGGGTGTTCCACGGGTCCGGCAGGAACATGCACAGCAACGCCAGCAAGTACACGACGGCGAGCGCGGCGGCGATGGCGCCCGCGGTGTGCCGGGCGATCGCCCCGGCGGCCACGCCCACCAGCGCGCACGCGGCCAGGGCGAGGCCGACGGCGGCGATGGCCCCGGGCACGCCGGGATGAGACAGCGAAAGGCCGCCGTGGCGTCCCGCCACGATCGCCTGGGTGAGCAGGAAGCAGGTGACGGCGAGCACTTCACCGACCACGAGCGCCGCCGCGCCGGTCACCACGGCCTTGGCCGCGAGCACCGACCCGCGTCGCGGCACGGCGGTGAACGTGGTACGGATGAGGCCGCTGGCGTACTCGGAGGTGAACACGAGCACGCCAAGGACGGTAACCGGCAGCACGGTGTACTCGGCATACCCGAGGAAGCTGGCCGTCAGCGGGTCAAAGGGCGCGGGCCGATTGGCGGGCGCGGACGCCAGGCTTTCGGCGATGACCACGGTGATGCCGAGCGTCACGATGACGGCGGCGACCAGCGTCCAGCGGTTCGAGCGCACCGACTGGAGCTTGGTCCACTCAAACGCGAGCGCGTCGCGGGCGCGGGCCAGCCTGGCGGTCATCGGAGCGCCACACCCTCGGCTGGCTCGAAGTGATAGTCGGCGCTGCCACTGGTCAGGTCCAGGTACGCGTCCTCCAGCGAGGCGTGCCGGGGGACCAGTTCGTGGACGGCGATGCCATGGGCGGCGGCGAGCTCGCCGATGCCGGGCGCGTCCATCCCCGTGATGGCCAGCCCGCCACTGTCATCCGGGCCGGCCGTCGCCCCCCGGGCGGTCGCCAGCGCGGCCAGCTCGGCGGCCCGCGGGGACTTGACCAGCACGTCCCGGCGCGCGCGGGACACGAACTCGGCCGCCGGAGTATCGGCCAGCAGCCGGCCGCGCCCGATGATGATCAGGTGATCGGCGATCATCGCCATCTCGCTCATCAGGTGGCTGGACACCAGGACCGTCCGGCCCTCGGCGGCCAGGTGCGTGAGCAGCTGGCGGATCCAGCGGACGCCCTCAAGGTCCAGCCCGTTGACCGGCTCGTCGAGCAGCAGTACGGCGGGGTCCGCGAGCAGCGCCGCCGCGATTCCCAGGCGTTGCGTCATCCCCAGTGAGAACTCCCCGACCCGGCGGCCCGCCGCCGGCTCCAGGCCCGTCATCCGCAGCACCTCATGAACTCGCTGTTGCCCGATTCCGTTGCTGCGCGCGAGGGCCAGCAGGTGGAACCACGCGGTGCGGCCGCGGTGCACGGCGGTGGCGTCAAGCAGCGAGCCGATCTCGTGCAGGGGGCGGATGATATCCCGGTAGCGCTTGCCCGCGATGAGCGCCGTCCCGCCGGTGGGGGAGTCCAGGCCCAGGATCACCCGCATCGTGGTCGTCTTGCCGGCCCCGTTCGGGCCGAGGAAGCCGGTCACCTTCCCCGGCTGGACGGCGAAGCTGAGCCCGTCTACCGCGATGACCGCGCCGTAGCGCTTAGTCAGCCCGCTGACCTCGATGGCCACCGGGCCGGCCGACGGCCGGCGATGCGCCAGCGGCGGTGGTGCCAGCGTGACGGCCGGTGGCCCGCCTGGATCGTGCGGCTGGACGGGCGCCAGGGTTTCCAGCGGGATCCCCGGTCGCCGGGTCCGGCCGAAGGCGAGGTACGCCACGCCACCCCAGGGGACGGCCGCGCATATGACGAGCGCCCACGCCCACTTGGGCAGGTAACGAGGCGGCCCGTCGCGAACCACGGCGGTCAGGCAGCCCGCGACGAATCCGACGACTACGACGAGGAGCGGTATCGCGACTGCGGAGGACATCGATGCTCCCGAGGGCGGCTCGAATGTTATCGATATTGAGAATAATACTGATTCTAGTAACGATTGCTAGCCTGTAGGGATGGCAACCGCCGATCTTCTCCTGCACCCGATACGGATGCGCATCATCAAGGCGTTTCTCGGCGACCGGGCGCTCACGACCAGCCAGCTCGCCGCAGAACTGGACGACGTGCCGCCGGGGAGCCTCTACCGGCACATCGCCAGGCTCACGAAGGCCGGGGTGCTCCAGGTGGTCGCCGAGCGGCGCATCCGCGGGGCGGTGGAGCGTACGTACACGATGCGGATGGCCGCCGCCCAGATCGCGCCGGGTGAAGCCAGGGCCATGACGATGGAGGATCACGCCCACGCCTTCACCGCCTTCGTCGCCAGCATGCTCGCCGACTTTGACCGCTACCACGCCACCAGTTCCGCCGATCCGGTCCGCGACGGTGCGGTCGCCCGGGTCGCGGCCATGTGGCTCACCGACGAGGAGTTCATGGAGTTCGCCCGCGACCTCAGCGCCGTCTGCCTGGACCGGCTGGCCAACGCACCTGGCAAGGGGCGCCGCCGGCGCATCATCTACACCGTCTCCATCCCCGGGCAGCAGTCGTAGCCGCGCCCGGGGTCATGTTTTCGCTGGGCTGCTAGCGTCGGGGAATGGTGTTCTGGCAACTAACGATCGACGCCAACGACCCGCAGTCACTGGCCCGCTTCTGGGCGTCGGCGCTGGGGTACCGGGCAGCCCCGCCGACGTCGCCGCAGACGTCATGGTGGCAGCTCTACCGGGCGCGGCTGGGCTCCGAGGCCGCCTTCGGCGACCGGCTGTTCGACCCCGAGGGCTTGCGCCCGCCCATCTGGTTCCAGCCGGTCCCGGAATCGAAGGCGGGCAAGAACCGCCTCCACCTGGACCTCTACCCGACCGGGCGTGACCTGGCGCTCTCGCTGGAACAGCGAATCGAGATCGTCGAGGCCAAGGTCGCCGACCTGATCACGCTCGGCGCGACGGTTCAGCGGCGCGAGCGCGAGGACGACCCTGACGACCCCGCCTACTTCGTCGTCATGCACGACCCGGAGGGCAACGAGTTCTGCGTGGGTGGCTGAGTACGTCGCCGTCAGGCGATCGCCTCGCGAATCAGGCTGGCTACGGCGTCGGGCTGTTCCAGGTAGGGCTGGTGCGCCACGCCAGGGAGCTCGACGTAGCCCGCCTTGGGCAGCCGGCGGGCCAGCTCGCGGGCACGGGCAACGATGAACCTCGCGTCCAGCGCCCCGCAGGCGACGGTAACCGGGACAGTGATCTCGGCCAGCCTGCTCCAGGCGTCCACGCCGTTGTCGCCCGCGTCCTCGGGCGCGTCGTTGCCGATGATGATCGCGTTCATCTCCAGCGCCAGGTCCCGGGCCGCGCCGCCGACCCGGCCCTCGGGGGAGCTCGGCCCGTCGAGCCAGAACCACATGTCGAGCCGGTTGACCTCCGCGTCGTCCCCGGCCTCGATCGCCGCCGCGAACAGCGCGTCAAACCGCTGCTCGGTCTCATCGAGCTCTGCCTGCGGCGCGCCGCTGACCGCCGTGCCGATCAGCACCAGCCCCGCGACCCGCTCCGGCATCAGCAGCGCCGCGTCCAGCGCCAGGCCACCTCCCGCCGAGGCCCCGACCAGCCACACCCGTTCCGCCGTTTCCCTCTCCACAACGGCCCGCAGGTCCCCCGCATTCGTGAACTCACTCGCGCTCACCGGCGACTCGCCGTACCCGCGCCTGTCATAGGCCACCACCGTCACCCGCGGCGCCAGTAGCTCAGCCACCCGATGCCAGCCCCGCCGGTCGGCGATCCCCTCGTGCAGCAGCACCACCGAAGAACCGGCGGTGGCGCCTGCGCCGCCCGCCCACCGCTCGCCGACGAGGTCGCCGCCGTCCATCGCGAGCACGAACCGTTCGCTCATGCTCGCATCTTCCTAGTCGCCGGCCGGCCCTCGCAACTAGTTAGAACGACCGCTGAACCCTGCCTCGCCGTTGCTCCTCGCCGTGGCCCCCTCGCCGTGACCCCCTCGCCGTTGCTCCTCGCCGTGGCCCCTCGACCCACACCACTCAACAGTCACATGATACTCAGTTCTTGATATCAGGATTACAATGACTAGCATTCGATGCTATTATCTAATATATGGCTTCAGGAGGTGATCCGAATGTGCACTGACGGCGACGAGGGACCGGTGACCGTCGCTGACGCGTTGCGCATGGCGGATGCCGCCCTGGGGTTCCTGCGTGACCCGGGCGCGGCGTCGCTGCTGCCGGCCGAGCTGGGCGGGGCGCTGGAGGCCGTGGGCGTGCTGAGCGGCAAGCTGGCGACCGCCCGGGCCGCGATCCTCGCCCGGTTTGAGGCTGAGCGGGCCTACACTGCCGACGGGCACGGGTCAGCTACCGCGTGGCTCAAGGCCCGGGGGCGGGTGACCGGCAAGGCTGCCGCCGCGCAGGTGCGGCAGATGCGCCAGTTCCGCGACCATCCCGCCATCGAGAACGCGGTCGCCACCGGAGAGGTCTCGCAATCGTGGGCCGGGGAGCTAGCCGAGTGGACCCGTAAGCTCCCGCCGGACTGGCGCCACGACGTTGACAAGCTCCTGGCTGACACCGCTTCCGCCGGTGCCAGGCTCGAAGACCTCGCAGTCGTAGCGCAGGCCGCGTATGAAAAGTGGCGTTCCCAGCAGCCCGACCCCGACGACTCCGACGACGGGTTCGATGACCGGTTCTTGACGCTGGGCGCGACCTTGGATAACGCCGGCCGGGTCAACGGGAACCTGACCCCCGAGTGCACCGCTGCCCTGCAAGCCATCCTGGACTCCCTCGGCAAGAGGGCTGGCCCCGAAGACGAGCGGACCGAGGCCCAGCGCTACCACGACGCGCTGCAACTGGCGTGTGAGCTGCTGCTGCGGGCGCGCCTCGTGCCGGACCGCGCCGGGGCCGATACCCGCGTCGATACCGTCATTGACCTGGCCCGGCTGCTGAGCCTGCCCGGCGCCGGCGAATTGCAGGAGGCGTGGCTGGCGGCACTGGCGGGCGAGCACAGCTACCTGGACGGGCTGGATGCCGAGGTGGCCGCGTGCGACGCGGTCATCACCCCGGTGGTCACCGGCCATCTTGACCTGGCGGTCGTTGACCAGATGATTGACGTCATCGTGGCTTACCTGGATGAGGCTGGCAGCACCGCCACCGCCACCGCCACCGTCACCGGCAGCGCCAGCGGCCGGGCCACGACACTGTCGCCAGAAGCGCTATCCCCGCAGGCACGGCAGGCGCTGCGGTACGCCATCGCCCGGCTGGCGGTCGACCTGGTCGCCGGCCCGGACCGGCTCGCCTCGATCTTGCGCCGGGGGCTGCTGGACGCCCCCTACAACAGCAAGCCGGTCATCCTCGACGTAGGGGTCTCCGCTGCCATCCCGGGCGCCTTGCGCCGCGCCATCCAGCTGCGCGGCCGGCACTGCGAATGGCCCGGCTGCAGCAAGCCACCCGCTCACTGTGATGTCCACCATCTGCGCCATCAGGCGGACGGCGGCGAGACCTCCACCAGTAATTGTGTTCTACTCTGTCAATTCCATCACGACATATGCATCCACCGGTGGAACTGGCGCCTCGTCCTGCATCCTGACGGGACCACCACCGCCTACGGCCCCCGAGGACAAGTCCTGCACAGCCACGGGCCACCCGGCGGCAGCGGACCGGGCAGTGGACCACCACACTGCCGGCCACCACGTGGACGGCCACCACGGGACGGCCCGCCCAAAGGCCACGCGCCACCGGGCAATCAGGCGGCCTGACCCGCCACCCGGCACCCCAGCCGGACGTGAGCCGCCCGCGACCGGGACAAGCGCCACCCCGGCCGCGGGCGGCAGCATGCCCGCGCCCACGACGTGCCCGCCGCCAAGTGTGCCCGCGCCGTTCCCGCGGTCGCGTACGGTGGCGGGCATGGCCATCGCGCGTTTCCCGAGCATCGTCTTGGATTGTCCCGATCCCGCCGCCCTCGCGGCCTTCTATGGCGCGATGCTGGACTGGAAGGTGGAGATCTCCCCCGGCTGGGCCGACGTCCGCGCCGAGTACGGTCAGTGCCTCTCCTTCCAGCAGGTGGAGGACTACGCTGCGCCCCGGTGGCCTGGCCAGGAAGTCCCTCAGCAGATGCACCTCGACGTCATCGTTGATGACCTCGACGCCGGCGAGGCGGCAGTGCTCGAACTAGGCGCGACCCGGCACCAGCACCAGCCCGGTCAGACCTTCCGGGTGTTCCTCGACCCGGCCGGGCACCCCTTCTGCCTCTGCCTGGACTGAGCACCGGTCAGCCGGTCACGACAGCCCGGTCAGCTCCTCAAGGCCGGACCGACCCCCAGGCTCTAGGTTTCCCATGGATTAATGGGGCACTGCATTAATGGGGCACTGCATTAATCGGACAGTACATCTCCGGCATCTCGCGAGTCCCGCGCCAGTTCGCTGGTCACGTACCCGGCCATCGCCTGGGGCAGGTCCGCTGGGTGCGCGCGCGTGGCCGCCGCGCTGGCCGCGGCGAGCAGCGTCGCGCTGACGCGGGCGGCCCGGCGAAGGTCCGCGGCGTCCAGGGTCGCGACCGTGGCCTCGATCCCGGGCGGGAGCTCGCGCGGGTCGTTGTCGAGCACCTGGGACAGGCCGTGCCAGGGGTACAGCGCCCCGGTCGCCGCCGCCCACAGCATCCAGACGTGGTGCCGCACCTGGTGCAGCCGCTCGTGCGCCTCCCACAGCGAGCCGCGGCGCAGGTACTTGTCGATGTCCAGCAGCTCGATCCACCCGTGGAACGCCCATTCACGGACCTGCTCGCCGCTGACGGCATACGCCGATGCCGCCTCCCCAGCGTCCTGCGGGCCCGCACCGGGGTCGGCCGCAGCCCCGTCATACAACTCAACGAAGTCCGGGCGCCTGCCGAGCTGTATCCCGGACTGCGGCACGATGGCCAGGTCGAGCTGCGTGCGGTCGGCGAACTGGGCGAAGATCCGGCTGACCTGGTCATCGCGCGGGCTCCGGTCCCGCAGCAGGTCAACGAGCCCGGGCAGCGCGCCCGCGCGCAGCGTCGCGGCCACCGTCGACTCCACCGCGCCAACGTCAGCCGCGCTGGCCACCCCCAGCGCGGCGTCAACGTCCGACAGGGCATCAGCGGCGCCCCGGCCCAGGGAGCACCCGACGCTGAACGAGGTCACCTGCGGCGTCGCCGCGCAGAAGTCAAGCAGCCGGGCCATGACCCGTCGCTGGGCGGCGAGCGAGTCCGGCAGTCCCGCCAGCCACGCCCGGCCGGCAATAGCGCTCATGAGGCAACGCTAATCCGGCCCGGCGGGTAACCCGGCCCGGTTGGGTGCGGCGGCATGGGCGGTGCCACCGTCATCGAGGTCCCGGCCCCGGGTCACCGAGAAGGTGGACAAGACACGTTAGCGATCGCGTGTTTGAACGCTTTCGGCGCGGGCAGCCTGATCGGGTCGCGGGTGCTGGGCGGGAAACGGCATCGCCAGTGCTGGCGGAGGCCGTCGGCGCCCGGGATGGCCAACACGCCTGGATAGCGATTGGAACGAAGGACATGCCAGGAGGGAGTCTTCGGGGGCCCTCAGCGGTGGTGGACGCGTGTATCCGGACCGCCTGATGACCAGCCATGACGACGGGCCCGGCCGTGCCGATAAGCGCCGCCCCGACGATGAGCACCGTCTCGCCGAGGTGCGCCGCTTTCCCGCAAGGGTCATCCGCCCGCACGCGGTCCGCGGCTTTCCGCCGCACCTGGACTCCGCCCGGGAGGCACGCCACTTTGTGCTCGGCCAGCTGGGCTCGCTAGCCGACCGGGCGCTCGCCTCGGACGCCGCCATCGTGATCGCGGAGCTGGCCGCCAACGCCATCGTGCACGCGCGGTCCACGTTCACCGTGGCCGTCTCGCAGGCGGGCGATACTGTCCGGATCGCGGTGCGCGACATGGTGCCGCTAGGCGACGGGGAGCGGCTCGTCACCGCCATCGGCCATGGCCTGGATGTCGTGGCCAAGATCGCCAAGCGCTGGGCGGTCGAGCCGCTACCGGACGGGAAGGTCATCTGGGTGGAGCTGTCGCGCGGCGAGCGGGCCCTCCCGTGAGCCGGCCTGGCCCGTGACCGGTCAGGCCCGGCCGTCTTCCGTGGCCAACTCGGCGGGGACCCAGTTCGGGAGCGCTTCTCCATGAAGGCGCGCATGCACGGTAAGGGGGGACAGGATCGAGCACGCCGGTGTCGTTGCGGACGAAATGGTGGGTGACCTTTCCCGGCTGGGAGTCAGGGTGGTCACCCAGCCGGGGTTCCTGGCTCCGTCCGCGCCCGGCCCGCAGACGCGGCACTCGTACACTGCTGAGGTGACCAGCATGGATTACGTGGCGATTGACCGGTTGCGAATCGTGGAGCTGATCTGGCGGGAGCGGGCGGCCTACGCTGCGCGGTTCCCGCGGTCCAAGGCGGCGTTCGAGGAGGCCTCAGCGGCCAGCGGCGGGCACCTGATCGGCGGGGTGCCCATGACCTGGATGCGGATGTGGCCGGGCGGGTTCCCCGTCTATCAGGCGTCCGCGGCCGGCGCGCGGGTGACCTCCATCGATGGTCCTGAGCTGGTGGACTTCTGCCTCGGCGACACCGGCGCGATGGCCGGGCACGCCCCGGCGCCGCTGAGCGAGCTGCTGGCCCGGCCGGGCGGCATCACCACGATGTTGCCGACGTCCACCGCCGAATGGGTAGGGGCCGAGCTGGCCCGGCGGTTCGGCGTGGAGAGGTGGAGCTTCACGCTGACCGCGACCGACGCCAACCGGTGGGCGATTCGGATCGCCCGGCAGCTGACGAGGCGGCCCAAGATCCTGGTCTTCTCCTACTGCTATCACGGCAGCGTCGATGAGACGTTCATCATCGCCACGCCGGACGGGCCGCGCTCACGGGACGGGAACGTCGGCGCGCCGGTCGACCCGTCGGTGACGACTCGCGTCGTGGAGTTCAACGATACGGCCGCGCTGGAGCGCGAGCTCGCGCACCGGGACGTGGCGGCGGTGCTCATGGAGCCGGCGCTGACCAACATCGGCATCGTGCTGCCCGAGCCCGGCTTCCTGGACTCGGTACGGTCGCTCACCCGAGAGTACGGCTTGCTGCTGATCAACGACGAGACGCACACCTTCAGCGCTGGTCCCGGCGGCTGCACCCGGGCCTGGGGGCTGTCGCCGGACATCGTCACGATCGGCAAGTCGATCGCCGGCGGCATCCCGGCGGGCGCCTACGGGCTGGGCGCCTGGCTATCCGAGTACTTGCTGTCCGACAAGTCGGCCGACATCGTCGACGTCGGGGGAGTCGGCGGGACCCTCGCGGGCAACGCGCTGTCGGTGGCGGCGATGCGGGCGATCCTCGGCTCCGTGCTCACCGACGCGGCCTTCGAGACGATGACCTCGGTCGCCGCCCGCTACACCGAGGGGGTGCGAGGGGTACTGGAGAGCCGCCGGCTGCCCTGGCACGTCACTCAGCTCGGCGCCCGCGCCGAGTACCGGTTCGCTCCCGCGCCGCCGCTCAACGGAGGCGAGTCCAACGCCGCCGCCGATGCCCAGCTCGAC
>JAICUO010000536.1 GCA_025935815.1 Streptosporangiaceae bacterium | reverse complement strand
GGCCCGGTTCACCTGGTGAACAACAACGCCGGGGTCGAGGGGTACCTGGACGGGCCGATCTGGGCGGCGACCGCGCGGGACTGGGAATGGACGGTCGGCGTCAACTTCTGGTCGGTCGTGTACGGCGTGCGGACTTTCGTGCCGCGGATGCTCGCCCACGGGCAGGAGGCGCACGTCGTCAACACGTGCTCGATGACCTCGGTCGTGCAGGCCGCCAACATGTACGGCATCACCAAGCACGCGGTGATCGCGCTGTCGGAGGTCTTGTGGAACGACCTGCAGAAGGCCGGCGCGAACATCGGCGTGACGGCGCTGTGCCCCGGCACCATCGCGACGAACCTGTTCCACGGGTCGCGGAACCGGCCCACGGGGCTGACCGACAGCGGCGGCAACATATCCGCCGACGGCGCTGAGCTCCGGGAGCGGATGCACGCCGTGCTCGCGGCCGGGATGCCTCCCGCGGAGGTCGCCAGCCGGCTGGTGACCGCGATCCGCGGCGGCGGGCTGTACCTGCTGACCGACCACGAGTGGGATGACCAGGTGATCGCCCGGCACGAGGCGATCATCGCGAGCGCCGTGGGCGAGAAGGCGGGTGCGTGAGATGAGCGGACGCTTCGACGGGAAGGTCGCGGTCGTCACCGGCGCCGCGGCGGGGTTTGGGCTGGCCACCTCCACGCGGCTCGCTGAGGAGGGCGCTCGGGTCGTCATGGTCGACTGGTCCGCCGACCAGCTGCACGCGGCGGCGGAAAAGCTCGGGCAGTTGCCGGTCGTGGCCGACGTGTCGCAGGAGGCGGACGTCGACGGGTACGTCCGCGCGGCGGTCGACGCCTACGGGCGGATCGACCTGTTCCACAACAACGCCGGCATCGAGGGCCGGATGGCGCCGATGACCGAGCTGTCGGTGGCGGACTTCGACCGGGTGTGGGCGGTCAACGGGCGCGGGGTGTTCCTCGGCCTGCGCGCGGTGCTGAAGGTGATGAAGCCCCAGCGGTCCGGCGCGATCGTGAACACCGCGTCCATGGCGGCGATCAAGGGCGCGGCGACGTTCTCCCCCTACATCGCGAGCAAGCACGCGGTCCTGGGCCTGACCAAGAGCGCGGCGCTGGAGGGGGGCCCGTTCGGCATCCGCGTCAACTGCGTCGCCCCGGGCCACATCGACACAAGGATGGCCCGCGACCTGACCAGGCAGATCAACCCCGACGACCCCGACGGCGTGTTCGAGTCGGTCTCGGCGTCGGTGCCGCTGTACGGCCGGTACGGGACGGCGACCGAGGTCGCCAGCCTTGTCATCTTCCTGCTGTCCGATGAGGCCGAGTACATTTCGGGCTCCCTGCACCTGATCGACGGGGCGCTTAACGCCGGGTAGTAACGTGGCCGCGTGATCTACCGGGCGCTATACGACACCGTGCTGCGGCACCTGCCGCCGGAGGAGGCCCACAAGGCCGGGTTCGGGCTGATCCGGGCGGCGGCCTGCGCCCCCGGCGGCCGCCGCGCGCTGCGGCGGGCGTTCGCGGCCGGCACCGGCCCGGCGCCGGCCGTGCACGCCCTCGGGCTGGACTTTCCGGGCCCGCTGGGGCTGGCGGCGGGCTTTGACAAGGACGGCGTCGGCGTCCTCGGGCTGGCCGCGCTGGGCTTTGGCTTCGTCGAGGTCGGCACGGTCACCGCGCGTCCCCAGCCGGGCAACCCGGCGCCGCGGATGTTCCGGTTCCCCGATGAGCGCGCCCTCGTCAACCGGATGGGCTTCAACAACGCCGGCGCGGCGGCCCTGGCCAGGCGGCTGCGCGTGCTGCGAGCCACCGCCCCGCCCGGCGAGGTCCCCGTCATCGGCGTCAACATCGGCAAGACCAAGGCGGTGCCCGCGGAGGCGGCGGTCGCCGACTACGTGACCAGCGCGCAGCTGGTCGCGGACGTCGCCGACTACGTTGTCGTCAACGTCAGCTCGCCCAACACGCCGGGCCTGCGCGACCTGCAGTCCTACGACAAGCTGCACCCGCTGCTGCGCGCCGTGCGCGCCGCGCTGGACGAGGCGTCCCCGCGACGGCGGGTCCCGCTGCTGGTGAAGATCGCCCCCGACCTGGCCGACGCCGACATCGACACGGTCGCCGACCTCGCGCTCGGCATGAACCTGGACGGCATCATCGCCACCAACACGACCACCTCCCGGGCCGGCCTGCACGACGCGGCGGCGATCGCGGCGGCCGGCCCCGGCGGCCTGTCCGGCGCCCCGCTGAAGGCCCGGTCCCTGGAAGTCCTCAAGCGCATCCACGCCCGCACCGGCGACTACCTGACCTTGATCAGCGCCGGCGGCATCGAGACCCCCGAAGACGCCCGCGCCCGCCTGGCCGCCGGCGCGAGCCTGCTGCAGGCCTACACCGCCTTCGTCTACGCGGGACCGGCCTGGCCCCGGCGCATCCAGCAGTCCCTGGCCCCGTCCGCGGCGTCCGTGATCTGGCCACAACCGCTCGCGGACGCTTCTCGTCCACTGGGACAACGGGGCACTTCAGGTCCCTAAGACCCCTTGCGGCCGGCCACAGAGGGGGTCAGGCTCAGTACTGTGCCAGAGCAGATCCAAGAACGCCCCCACGCCCCGGGCAGCACCGCGGCCGTCGGCACGGTGCCGGTTCCCGAGCCGGACCTGACGCCGGAAGTCCTTATCGCCCGCGCCAAGGCGCTGATCCCGGACATCGTCGCGCAGGCCGACGAGGCTGAGAAGATCGGCCACCACACCCCGGAACTGGACCAGAAGTTCACCGAGGCCGGGTTCTACCGCATGCTGCAGCCGCGGCGGTTCGGCGGCTACGCCGTGGACATGCGAACCTACTGGCAGGTCATGCTGCACGTCGCCGCAGGTGACCCCGGCACCGCGTGGGGCCTGTGCCTGGGCGCGCACCACGCGCAGGGCATCGGCGCGTTCTTCCCCGAGCAGGGCCAGGTCGAGCTGTTCGGCCCCGAGGGCAACTTCAAGTGCCCGCACCGCGCCGCGCCGATGGGCACCGCCACCCCCGCCGAGGGCGGTTACATCGTCAAGGGCCAGTGGGACTACTGCTCCGGTGTCGGGCACGCGACCCACTTCATGTGCAACACCCTCGTCCCCGGCCGGGAGTCGGAGGGGCTGCTGACTATCTGCACCCCGATCGAGAACGTCACCGTCATCCCCGACTGGGGCGACGGCGCCATCATCGGGATGAACTCCAGCGGCTCCAACTCCGTGCGGGTGGACAACGTCTTCGTCCCCGAGCACTGCACCTGCTCCGGCGACTGGACGCACTTCACGACCAAGGCCGCCCCCGGCATGTACCTGCATGACGACCCGATGTTCTGCGGCCGGATCTACGCGATGTACCACGCGGGGCTGGTCATCCCGATCATCGGCACGGCGCGCGGCTCGCTGAACGAGTACGAGGAGATCATCCGCACCAAGCAGACGTACTTCCCGCCGAAGGTGCCCCGCTACACGGTTGAGGAGTACCAGCGGCACTACGGGCAGGCCCGCGCCCTCGTTGACTGCGCCGAGGCGATCATCTTGCAGTGCGGCGACCGCTACACCGAGCTGGCCCGGCGCTGGCATGCGACCGGCGAGCCGTTCACCCGCGAGGACGACGCGGCCATGTACGCGATGATCCAGAAGGCGTCGCACCTGGCGATGGAGGCCACCCGCGAGCTGTTCGGCGCGGCGTCCTCCTCGGCGGCCAAGCGCGGCACGCGGTTCCAGCGGCTGTACCGCGACATGTCCATCTACCCCGGGCACATCTCCGCCCGGCACGACATCGTGGCGGCCGAGGTGGCGCGGATGCACTTCGGCCTGGAAGATGGCTTGTTCTAGAACTTTCACACGCAACGCAACGGAGTAACTGCCCATGTCACGCGTTACACCGCCCTTTCGCGCCGACCACGTCGGGAGCCTGCTGCGCCCGGCCAGTCTGCTCGCGGACCGCTTCGACTTCTCGGCCGGCCGGATCGACGCCGACGACCTGAAGGAGGCCGAGGACGCCGCCATCCGGGACGCCGTCGCCATGCAGGAGAGCGTCGGCCTGAAGTCCGCCACCGACGGTGAGTTCCGCCGCGAGCAGTGGCACAGCGACTTCATCTACGCCCTCGGCGGCATTCACAAGGGCCCGCTGCTCCCGATGGAGATCCAGGCATACACCAAGGACAAGACGATCGGCTGGCGGCCGAACGCCACCGAGATCACCGGCAAGGTGCACCTGGCCGGCGGCCAGGCCATCTTCGGCGACCACTTCACCTTCTTGAAGCAGACGGTGACCACGGCGACGCCGAAGATCACGATCCCCTCCCCCAGCATGGTCCACTTCCGGGTCAACCTCGCCGGGAGCGGGTACGACGGCATCGAGGAGTTCCGCGCCGACGTCGCGCAGGCCTACACCGATGAGATGCTCGCCCTTTATGACCTGGGCGCCCGGTACCTGCAGCTCGACGACACGATCTTCGCTTTCCTGGGCGACCCGGCCTGGCGGGAGGGGCAGCGGGCGAGCGGCCTGGACCCCGAACACCAGCACGAGATCAACGTCGCGGTGATCAACTCGGTCCTGGCGGCCAAGCCCGCCGACATGGCCGTCACCATCCACATGTGCCGCGGCAACTACCAGTCGGCCTGGTTCTCCTCCGGAGGGTATGACTTCGTCGCGGAGGCGGTATTCGGCGGGCTGCGCGCGGACGGGCTGTTCCTGGAGTACGACGACGAGCGGTCCGGCGGGTTCGAGCCGCTGCGGTTCGTCCGCGACGACACCGCCGTGGTTCTCGGCCTGGTCACCACCAAGACGCCGGCCCTGGAGGATAAGGACGCCCTCAAACGGCGGGTCGAGGAGGCCGCCAAGTACGTCGACATCGACCGGCTGTGCCTGTCCGGGCAGTGCGGCTTCGCCTCGACGGTCGAGGGCAACGCGCTCACGGTCGACCAGGAGAAGGCCAAGCTGGCGCTCATCGTGGAAGTCGCCGACGAGATCTGGGGCTGAGCACAGCATGAGCGAGCGCAGCATGCGCGATGAGCGAGAGCCGCTGGTCATCGCCGAGCAGGGGCACTTCTTCACCGGCATCCGGCGGCGGGAGTCCCCGTTCGGCGAGTCCGTGACGGGCACCCATGTCGAGTACCAGGCGCCCCAGTCCGTTACGCGTGGCCAGCTCGTCCTGGTGCACGGCGGCGGCGGGCAGGCCCTGGACATGCTGACCACCCCGGACGGGCGGGAGGGCTGGTCCACGCTCTTCCTGCGGGACGGGTTCGCGGTCTACACCGTCGACCGGCCCGGGCTGGGGCGCTCGCCATATCACCCGGCGCTGTGGGGCGGGGAGATGGGACCGCCGGCCGGGTACGCCGGGTTCGTCGCCACGTTCGCCGGCCCCGCGCCGGAGGGATTCCCGCCGCACACGCAGTGGCCGGGATCCGGGGACTCCGCCGACCCGGCGCTGGAGACGTTCCTGGCCTGGCAGGAG
>JAICUO010000741.1 GCA_025935815.1 Streptosporangiaceae bacterium | reverse complement strand
TCATCGTGTTGATGATGGAGAATCACTCGTTCGACAACTACCTCGGCACCCTCGGCCGGGGCGAGGGATTCCCCCGGGGTGACGACGGCACGCCCGACGCGGAGAACCCTGACTCCACGGGCACCATGATCCGGGCCCATCGCGCGCGCTCGACCACGCAGGCGCAAGGCAATCCCTGCCAGAGCTGGAGCGCCAGTCACGCGCAGTGGGCCGACGGCAAGATGAACGGTTTCGTCACCTCCAGTGAGCAGGCCGCCCCCGATGGCGACAACACCGTGGCCATGTCCTACTGGACCGGCCAGGACCTGCCCTTCTACCACGGCCTGGCCAGGACCTTCCCGCTCGCCGACCACTGGTTCAGCTCGTGCCTCGGGCCGACGTTCCCGAACCGCCGGTTCCTGCTCGCCGGGACGGCCAACGGCCTGATGGATGACCTGCCCGTCAACCTGCTGGACCGGCCGCGGGCCGGCACGATCATGGACATGCTGGCCCGCCACCGCATCTCCTGGGTCAATTACCGGCCGGCCGGCCGCGAAGATCAGTCCGAGTTCCGCAAGTTCCTGCGGTACCGGCGCCGCCGGACCCGGCACCACCTGGCCCACATTGGCCGCCCGCTGAGCAAGACCGCCGAGGTCCAGCGGGACCTGCAGTTCACGGCGGCGCTTTACCCGCTCGGGATGGCCGGCTACCTGGCCCACGTCCGCGGCATGGAGCAGTTCTTCGCCGACGCCGACTCCGGCGACCTCCCGTCGTTCGCCATCGTCGATCCGGACTTCCGCGGCTTCTCCGAGGAGAACCCGCAAGACATCCGCAAGGGGGAGAGCTTCGCCGCCGAGGTGATCAACCGGGTCATGCACGGCCCCGCCTGGGCCGACACCCTGCTCATCTGGACCTACGACGAGCACGGCGGCTACTACGACCACGTTGCCCCGCTCCCGGCGGTGCCGCCCGACGACATTCCGGGTCGCAGCCGGGTCGCGCACCCGTCCCTGCTGCGCAGCCTGCTGAAGGTGGCGTTCCCCGGCTACGTCAGGCATGCCGAGCAACTCGTCGCGGGCCCGAATGCCTACGACAGCTACGGGTTCCGGGTGCCCGCCGTGATCGTGTCACCGTATGCGCGGCCCGACTGCGTCCTGCCGGACATCTTCGACCACACCTCGGTGCTGAAGCTGGTGGAGGAGAAGTGGAACCTGCCCGCGCTGACCCGGCGGGACGCGGCGGCCACCTCGCCGCTGGGCGCGCTGGACCTGACGGCCCCGCCCGCGTTCTTGACCCCGCCCGATCTCCCCGCGCCCGCGCTGGCCTGGGGCACCTGGTAAACCCCGGCTACCGGACGAAGGGCAGCGGAATGGCATTGGCCATGACCTGGTAACCGCGGTCGTTGGGGTGGAAGCCGTCGCCGGAGTCGTAGGCCGGGTTCATGCTCAGCGAGTTGCGGGGATTCTGCACGGCCCGCGCGAAGTCGATCATCCCGTCGGCCGCCCCGCTGCTCCTTATCCAGGCGTTGACCCCTTGCCAGATGGCTATGTAGCCGCCTTGGGCGGCCCCCGGCCAGTTAGCGAAAGGGGGAATCATCGTGCCGAAATAGATCCTGGCCCCGTGATCGTGCGCCATCGTGATCAGGGCCTGGTACCCGGCCTCGATCTGCACCGCGGTCACCGGCGGGTCCGGCGAGTAGCAGCTGCCCTCAGGGGAACCGACAAAGCCGAAGTCGTTCGTGCCCTCCAGCACGATAACGGCCTTCAGCCCCGGCTGGGACAGGACGTCCCGCTGGAACCGCGCCTTGGCGCTGACCCCGTAGCAGCTGGAGCCCTGCAGCACGCGGTTGCCGCTGATCCCCTCGTTGACCACGGCCGGCGCCCGGTCGCCGAGCCGCGCGCCCAGGCGGCGGGCGAGGTAGTTCGGCCAGCGTGCGTTGCCGCCGATGCTTGAGTGGTAGCCGTCGGTTATCGAGTCGCCGAAGGCGACTATCGTGCCGTCCGCGGTGGATGACCGGACGTCCAGCCGGTCGATGAACCACCACGAGGTCGTGGACTTGGTGAAGGGCGCGCCCGTCGTGTCACTGGCATGGTCGCCCGCGGCGAGGTAGCTGTTTTGCTGGGCGTCCGCGTGGTTGGTGGCCGGGCCGGTGGCATCGGGCAGGTACAAGCTGATCGCGAGCTGCTCCAGCGGCCGGACCCGCGCCGGCAGCGGATCGCTGAGCACCTCCGCGCCGGCCGCGATCGTCACTGACGCGTTGCCGCCGAAGGTGAGCAGGTGACTGCTTCCCGGGGCCAGCCCCGCCCCGCCGCGGACGACGCCGACGCTGGCCTTGGCGACCGTCAGGGGCTTAGCGCCAAAGGTGTTGCTCAGCTGCACGCGCACGGCGTCGCCGCCCGCGCTCGTGAAGATGATGTTGCGCACCGTCTGGTCGGACAACCCTGGTGTCGTCGGGTCGGAGGAGGTCCCGGCCATCGGGCTGGCTCCCCACGAGGCAACCCATCCATGGCCGGTGGCATCCGAACCGGACAACGCCAGCGCCAGCCCGAAGCCCGCGCCCGCCAAGGCGATGGCGGCCGCTCCCGCGATGATGGCGAGTCGCCGGCCGGTCATCCGCAATCGCGGCAATGCCCTCACCTCGACACCCCCTTTCCCGGCACCCTCCTGATGAATCCTCTCAGTTCACCGCCATATCGACTGAAGTCATCAGGTTAGCCAGCTGACTCAAGGGGGCCGGAACTATGCTGACCTGTGGCCGAACGAAAAAGCGACGATCACCCGGCGATGAACCGTACATGCCAGTCCCGGTGTCAGGGGACGGGCTTGACCCAGCGGCGCCAGTTCTCCTGCCGCTCGTAGCCGGCCCCTCGCCACAGCGACTGCCCGAGCTCGTTGTCGTCAAGGACCATGGCGTCCAGCCGAGAGGCCCCCAGCTCCTTCAGGCGGGCGGCCCCGGCGTCGAGCAGCGCCCGGCCAATGCCCCGACGGCGCGCTTCCGGGTGCACGGCGAGCCGGTACAGGTGCGCTCGCCACCCGTCCCACCCCGCGATGAGGGAGCCTACGAGCCGCCCGTCCGCGCAAGCGACCAGGCACGCTTCGGGGTCGCGCGCGAGCAGCGTGCGCACCGCCTCGGCCGAATCGCCAGGCCGGGAAGCGTTCTCGGCCGCGACCGCCCACAACGACAGCAGCGAGTCCACGTCCTCAGCGGTCGCGGCCCGGATGGTTATGGATGCCGACTGCGGATGCGGTGCCACCCGGCATCTCTATCACGCGGCGCGCGAAGGCGGCGAACTCCGCCAGGGCGGCGTCCGTTTCGGGCAGGAAATCAAACAGGATGAAGGAATGGACGCTGTCGGCGACCGGGCTGAACGTGACCGGGACGCCAGCGTCGCGGCTCCGGCCGGCCAGGCGCGCCGCGCTGGGGAACAGCGCCTCGGGCTCGGCCGCCTGGATCAGCAGCGGCGGCAAGCCCGACAGCTCTGCCCGCAGCGGTGACACCAGCGCCTGGCCGGGGTCGGCGTCGTGGATGTAGCAGGCCGCCAGCTGGATCAGCGCGATGCGGTTGAACCACGGGTCGGAGTCGGCCGCCCCTATGTCCGCCGAAGCCAGGTCCGACAGGGTCAGGTCGCAGAACGGCGACACGACGTGAATCCC
>JAICUO010000454.1 GCA_025935815.1 Streptosporangiaceae bacterium | reverse complement strand
CGCGGCGGTGACCGGCCGGGGTGGGGGGCGGGGCAAGACGTCCTCGGGGCCGGCGGGCTGCGCGCCCCGCCGCTGCGCCACTGCCTTTGCGCCACTGCCTTGAAGGGGCCGCCCCGGCCGCCCATCGGGCCCCGCCCGGGGACACCGGGCCTCGCCCCGGCATGGCTGGCGCGCGTGCGCCGGGGCCATCGGCGTTGCCCGGCGCCCCGCTGGCAGCCACGCCACGCCGGGAGCGGTGTAAGCCTGGCCTGCCTGGATACAGACATCCGGAAGGGCACGGGGCTGCCCGGGTGAGCGGGGGCCGGGGGAACGTTGGGATGATCGTGACTATCGTGGGGGCCGGGCGGCTGGCCGAGGGGATCGCCGTGCGGGCGCTGGCGGGCGGGTGCACGCTGCGGCTGGCGGACGCCGACCCCGGGAAGGCCCGCGCGCTGGCGGCCCGGCTGCCAGGCGGCGTCGAGGCCGCCGCGGACGTGGCCGGGCTGGCCGGGCTGCTGGCCGGGACCGACGTCGTCGTCCTCGCGGTGCCCTATCCCGAGGGGCGGCGGGTCGCCAGCGAGCAGGGCGCCGCCCTGGCCGGCCTGACCGTGGTGGATACCTGCAACCCGGTGGACTTCTCCACCTTCGACGCGCTGCTGACCAGCCCCGGCATGTCGGCGGCGGAGGAGATCGCCCGCGAGGTCGCCGCCGTGACCCCCGCAGCCCACGTGGTCAAGGCGTACAACACCAACTTCGCGGCCACCCTGGCCGCCGGGCAGGCCGGCGGCCTGCCGCTCGACGTGTTCCTGGCCGGCGACGACGGCGCCGCCAAGCAGGTGGTCGCCGCGCTGGTCCGCTCCGGCGGGATGCGCCCGGTCGACGTCGGGCCGCTGCGCCGCGCCCGCGAGCTGGAGGCGTTCCAGCTGCTGCACATGACGCTGCAGGGGCCGCTGGGCCTGGAATGGCACAGCGCGCTGAAGCTGCTGCCCTGACCCTCCGCTGCCCTGACCCTCCGCTGCCCTGGACGACGCCGCCCTGGACGACGCCGCCCGGCTGGCGGCCTGGCTAGCGGCGGTACTCGGCGAGCCGGGGCCGCACGCCGAGGACGACGAGGGCGGCGATGAGCGCCGCGCAGCCCGCCGGGATGAGGCCGTCCCACCCGGCGGCATCGCCGTGCCCCGCCGCGATCGCGGCCGTGAACGCCCGCTGGTTGATCCCGATCACCGCCGACAGCGCCCGGTCGTACTGGCCGAACGCCCAGTCCGACTGGCCGGGCAGCGCGCCGGTGTCGAACGCGGCGGCCGCCCTCGGGTCACGGCGCGCCAGCGCCCGCAGCTGCCCGTCGTCCCGCTCGTAGCGCTGGTAGGCCAGCAGCGCGGCGGCCGCCGCCGCCCGCTCGCCGGGGAAGGTGATGTTCCCGAACTCCGCCCCCAGGTAGCCGCCGAACGTCACCCGCGCCCCGCCGGACTGGTAGGCCTTGACCGCGGCGTCCAGCGCAGCCTGGTACCGGGCGGGGCTCGCGCTCGCGGCGCCGCCGACATCGGCCAGCTGCCGGGACTCCGCCACGAAGGACCGCTGGTACATCGCGGCCCGGCCAGGGTCGGCCAGGTAACGGCTCTCGTCGGCGTTGGCGGCGTAGCTCACCGCCCGCGCCTGGCTCAGCGCGACGATGGAGCCGAAGGCGTCCTGCTTGGCGACCTTCAGGTGGCTGGCCTCGGCGGCCAGCCGCCCCCCGGCGGCGGTCACCGCCAGGAGCGCCACGAGCGTCGCGGCGACCAGCGCCGGGTTGACCCGCCGCCGGAACCGCCGGGCGAGGAGCGCCTGCAGCCCGGCCAGCCCGGCCAGCACGGCCAGGCCCGCTAGCGCGGTCACGGCCAGGCCGGTGCCCGCCGCCGACCGGCCCGCCGCGTAGGCGCCGTCCAGCCGCGCGGAGCTGACCCTGGCCAGCGACGACACCTGGGGCAGGATGCTCGTCCGCATCAGGTCCGTCGCCTGCCGGTAGTAGCCGGACGCCGGCGCGGTCCCTGCGGTGCTCCCTGGGCGCGCGGTGCCGCCCGCATCCCCGGTGCCGGCCCCGGCCCGTGCCTGCTGCTCGCTGGAAAGCAGCGCGTCGGCGGCCAGCGCCTCGTACCGGCCGACCTCGTCCAGGACTGCCTGAAGGCGCCGCTCCGCGCCAGGGTTCCCGGCCGCCGACACCGCGGCCTGCTGCAGGTCGGCGTAGGCCGCCTGCCGGTCGCGGGCGTACGTCGCCAGGTAGCCGGGCCGGGCGGCGGCCAGCGCCGGGCCCGGGCCGGCCAGCAGGACGTTGGCGACCTGGGCGTCCATGTCGTTCAGCGAGAAGTACAGGCCGGTCGCCGCGCTCACCTCGGGGGCCTCCGTGCCGCCAATCGACGACAGCCCGCCGCTGACGCCGCTGAAGGCCACCGCGATCACCGCCGCCAGCGCCGCCGCCGCCGCGATCACCGCGCCGGCGCCGGCCCGGGTGATGCCCGGGGTGGTGCGCCAGGGGGCCGCCCGCGCCCCGGCCGAGGCCCTGACCTGAGGACGCACAGCCTGAGGACGCACAGCCTGAGCGGCCCCAGGATGAGCGGCCCCAGAATGAGGGGCCGCGGCGTGAGGCGCCGCAGCGTGGCCGGAAGGGGAAGTATGCCTGCCCGCCGCGTGCCGTTGGGCGGCGGGAATCGGGCTTGCGAGCCCAGCCATCATGACCTCGGGGCGCGGTGGGGAGGGATGCCCGCACGCGCTAAATCTGACGCTATGCCCGGCATTCCCCGCGCGGACGGCCCCGCCCGTTAGGGTCCTGTTAGCGACTCCGGCGCGGGCCAGCGTGAGTACGCGTACCTAGCGCCCGCGGCCCGCGCGCCCGGGCCGGGTGAGTAGCCGCGCCGATGCGCCGCCGTGCCGCCCGGTGGCGCAATGGGAGCATGAACGAGGTCATGACTCCCGCTGTCGCGGGCGAGGCGTACATCACCGGCACCGGCGCTTACCTGCCCGGTGACCCCATCGGCAACGACGAGCTCGCCGCCCGGCCCGGCGGCGACGGCCCGGGCGCCGCCCGCGCGCGGGCCCGCGCCCTGGCCGCCAACGGCATCCGCGCCCGTCACTACGCCACCGATGACAAGGGCCAGACCATCCAGCTGAACGAGCAGCTGGCGGCGGAGGCAATCCGCCGTGCCCTGGCCGACCGGGGCCTGCCGCCGGCCGCGGTGGGCATGCTGGCCACCGGCACCACCGCCGGGGACGTGCTCGTCCCCGGCTTCGCATCGATGGTTCACGGGCGGCTCGGCGGCGGCCCGGCCGAGGTGCTGTCGGCCAGCGGCGTGTGCGCCTCATCGATGGCGGCGCTGCGCGCCGCCGTGGCGGCGGTCCGCCTCGGCGAGCACCGGGTGGCCGTCGCCGCCGGGTCGGAGCTGGCCAGCCGGTCCCTGCAGGCCGGCGGCGACGGCCAGGGTGACGCGCCCGATACCGCGTTCTTGCGCTGGACCCTGTCTGACGGCGCCGGCGCGGTCGTCGTCGAGCCGGCGCCCCGCCCGGACCGGCCGAGCCTGCGGGTCGACTGGATCCGGCTGTCCTCGCACGCCCACGAGCACCCGGCGTGCATGAGCGCCGGCCTGGCCGGCGACCGCGTCCCCCGTCCCGGGACCACCTGGCTGGACCGCCGCGGCCCCGCCGGTGACGGTGACGGCGCGGCCGGCGACAGGCGGCCGTCGCCGGCCGTCCCGCCGCTGCGGCAGGACATGGCGGCGCTGCGCGCCCTGGTCGACCTCGGCGTCGCCGAGTACGGGCGGCTCACGCGGGCCGGGCTCATCGACCCGGCCACCGAGCACGTCCTCGTCCACTACAGCGCCGCGCACTTCCGCGCCACGCTGCTGGAGCGGCTGCGGCAGGCCGGGCACGAGCCGGACGAGAGCCGCTGGTTCTCCAACCTGGACACGGCCGGCAACACCGGCGCGGCCAGCATCCTGGTGGCCCTGGACGAGGCGCGGGCCCGGTTCCGCCCTGGTGACCGGGTGCTGCTGGTCGTCCCCGAGTCCGGCCGGTTCACCCTCGCGTTCGCCCACCTGACCTGCACCGGCCCTGGCGGGCAGGCCGGCCGCCGGGAGCTGGCGGCCTCCCCGCTGGGGCTGCCCGCGCCCGGTGACCCGCCGGCCGTCGCCCGCGCCATGGCCGAGCTGGCCGCCACCTGGGCGGGCTTCGAGCGGCGGCTGGCCCGCGTCCCGGCCGTCGCGCGGATCGAGGACGGCACCGCCACGATCGCCGACTACCGGGACCTGCTGCTGAACCTGCGCCAGCAGGTCATCGACGGCAGCCGGTGGATCTCCAGGGCCGCCTCCAGCTTCTCCGCGCCGCTGGCGTGGCTGCGGTCGGCCGCGATCACGCACGCCGCCGAGGAGCACCGGGACTACCAGATGCTCGAGCGAGACTACGCCGCGTGCGGCGGCGACCCGGCCGACATCGCCGCGGCCAGCCCGAACGCCGGCTCCGCAGCCCTGTCGGCCTTCCTGATGCACCGGGCGGGCCTGCCCGACCCGGTTGACCTGCTCGGGGCGATGTTCATCATCGAGGGCCTGGGCACCGCCAAGGCCGGCCACTGGGCGGCCCGCCTGCAAGCCAGCCTCGCCCTGCGCGATGACCAGGTCAGCTTCCTGCGCTACCACGCCGCCGGCGACGACGCCCACTTCGGCGTGCTGGCCGCCGCGCTGCGCTCGGGGATCCTCGACGACGCCGCCGTCACCGCGGTCGTGCGCACCGCCCGCGTCACCGCCCGGCTGTACGCCCTGCAACTGGAGGAGCTCGGCAATGCGTGACGCCCCGACCCTGCTGGAGGCCCCGACCCTGTGGGAGACCATGGCCGCCGACCCCGCCGTCGCGGTCGACCCCGCCGCCCTGGCCCTGGTGATCGCCGACCAGCGCAGCCGCAGCCGCGCCCTGCTCTACCCGTGGATCCGGCCGCTGTCGCGGCTGCTGGTCGCCGTGATCGTCATCGCCCGGCGGCTGTGCCCGTGGCAGGGCTCCGCGCACGGCCTGATGGACCGGATGTGCCTGTGGTTCTGCCGCCGCCTCGTCTCCCCGGTCGCGGTCACGCTGCTGATCCGGCACTTCATCATCGAGTCGAACATGCTGGCCTTCATCGCCCGCAACGCCCCCGGCGGCCCGCTGCCCGAGCCGTCACTGCGGCCGGCCGCCATCGCCGGGCTGGGTGACGGCGCCGTGATCGAGCACGACATGAACGTCTACCGGGTACTGCACGCCATCGGCTCCGCCCGGGCGCCGCGCGGGGGAGTGGGCGGAGCGGCGGAGGCGGCCGCCGCCCCGCCGGACTACGGCATGATCGCGGTCCCCGTCATCGACCCCGGGCCGGCCTCCGGCCGCCTGCTGAACCTCGACATCCAGACGGCGCTGTGCCTGATGGCCATCCCGTTCGCCGCGTGCCTGACCCCGGGGGAGTACCGGCGCGCCGTCCACTCGATGCGGCTTGACGCCTCGCTGCTCGCGCTCCTGGCCCAGGTCACCGGCGACGAGGCGTTCCTGGGCTGGCGGACCACGCTGCCGCCGGTCCGCGTCGACAGCGCCGGCGAGCTGCCCGTCATGGTCTACGAGCACGCGGTCGCCTGCGAGCTCGCCCATGCCCGGCTGGCCGCGCTGCGCGACGCGCGGGCCGGCCTCGCCCCGCCCGCGCGTCCCCCGGTGGCCCCGGCCGCGGGCGCCTTGGCATCATGGAGAAGGTGACCGAGCGCAAGCCGAAGGACATGTCCTTCCGGTCGGGGGTCGACCAGCAGATCGCCGGCGCCGAGGAGCGCGGCGTCTTCGACGACCTGCCCGGGGCCGGCCGCCCGCTGGACCTGTCCGGCGACGGCGACTTCACCGGTAAGTGGCTGCGCGACTACGTCCGCCGCGAGGGCGCCTCCTTCGAGGACGCGCTGCCGCTCCCGCTGCGGCTGCGCAAGGAGTCCGAGCGGCTGGCCGAGACGATCGCCTCCTTCCCGTCCGAGGCGGCGGTCCGCGCGGCGGCCAGCGACCTGAACCGCCGCATCATGGACTGGCGCCGCATCCCGGTCGGCCCCCCGGTCTACGTCAAGCTGGCCGACGAGGAAGCGCTGGCGGCCGCCTGGCGCCAGGCCCGGGAGCTGGCCGTGGCCCAGCGCCGCGAGCAGGCCGCCAGGGACGCCGCGGCCGCGCTGGCGCGACGGCCCGCCCGGCGCTGGCCTCCCTGGCACCGCCTTCCCTGGCACCGCGCCCGCTGACCTACCGCAGGGGCCCGGTCGCCTGCTCGGCGGCGCGCACCGCCGCCCCGGAGGCCACCAACTGCACGGCCGCCTCGATCTCGGGGGCCAGGAACCGGTCGGTGCCCGGCCCCGGCACCGAGTCGCGCAGCGCGGCGCGCACCGCCCCGGTGGCCGGCCGGGGCAGCAGGGGCGCGCGCAGGTCCAGGCCGCGGGGGGGGGTGAGTATCTCGACGGCCAGCACCCGCTGCAGGCCGTCGATGGCCCT
>JAICUO010000638.1 GCA_025935815.1 Streptosporangiaceae bacterium | reverse complement strand
TTCGCCGTGCTTTCCGGGGAGCCGCACATGATCAAGGTGAGCCTGGCCGAAGCGGTCATCTTGCGATCGCCGGCGCGGTCGCCGTGCCCGGCGCGGACCCTGCTAACCCGGCGGTCACTCGGCCTTATCTAGCCAGTACCAGATGCCGCCTACGTTGGCGGCGGCGCCGCTGATCCGCTCGAACTTGGCGGCGACCTCGGGATCGGCGCCGTCGGCGAGCGAGGCGTACCGCGACCGGGTCCGGTCGCGGACCCTGGCCACCGCGTGGTCGAGGTCGAGTCCCGCGGCCCGCGCCGCCCGCGTTTGCTCAACCCACACGGTGATCTCCTCGGCGGAGCGGTCGAGGATCTCCGGCACGTTGCTGGCCGGGCCGTAATGGCTGAACAATAGCCGGGTTGGCTGCAGCGCGGCGAACTTGCGCAGCGAGTCCAGCGCGATGGCCAGGTCGAAGTCCGGCGGCGGGGTCGCCGGGCGCAGGTCCTCGGTGTCGGGGATGTAGACGCCGGCCGCGTCGCCCACGTACAGGTCGCCGCTGAGGGAGTCGATCAGCCCGACGTGGTGGCGGGCGTGACCGGGGGAGTAGTGGCTATCGAGCCGCCGCCCGCCGCCGAGGTCGACCGACCCGGTGTCATCGAGAGCGCGAATCCGGTCCGCGGGAACCGGCGCCAGCGTGCCGAACAGGAAGTCCAGCGCGTCCCCGTAAACCTGCCGGGCACTGGCCATGAGCCGGCTAGGGTCAGCCAGGTGCCTGGCGCCCTTCTGGTGGACGACGACCTCGGCCGTGGGGTACATGGCCGCCACGTCGCCCGCGCCCCCGGCATGGTCCAGGTGGATGTGGGTGACCACGACGGTCGCCAGGTCGTCGGCCGCGACCCCCAGGGAGGCCAGGGCGTCCCGCACGATCGGCGCGGACGGCGCGGTCCCGGTCTCCACCAGGCAGGGGCGGCTGCCCCTGATCAGGTAGCCTGCGGTGATCCCGGCGTAGCCCGCCATCCGGGTGTCGATCTGGAAGACGTCGTTGCCAAGGTCAGTGATATCCGGGGCGGCACTGGTTTCAGGCGGGGCGGACGGGGGAGCGTCCCTGGAACCAGCGGGACCGGAGGAGTCACCCGCGAACTTGCCAGCGGTCGTAGCGGTGTTATCAGGCACCCGACTATTGTCCCAGACAGACGTGGAAAGGGGAGAGAGCCCATGGACCTCACGCTCAATGAGCACCCCGCCGGGCCCGGCCGGACGGTCGTCGAGGTGAGCGGCGAGATCGATGTGTACACGGCGCCGAAGCTCCGCGAAGCGTTGCTGAGCCTCGTCGATTCCGGCACCTACCGGCTGATTGTCGACATGTCGGGCGTTGAGTTCCTCGACTCGACCGGACTCGGCGTGCTGGTGGGCGGGCTCAAGCGTGTGCGCGCCCACGACGGCGCCATCGACTTGGTCGTCACCCAGGGTCGCATCCTGCGGATCTTCAAGATCACCGGGCTGAGCAAGGTGTTCAGCATCTACGACTCGGTCGACGAGGCGCTCGCCAACGGCGGGACGCCGCCCGCCGGGGCTCCCGAGTCCTTCGAGTCAGGCGCGGACGGGCGATAACGCGTCGAAGCTGCGCAAGACCAGGCCGCTGCGCGGCTTGGGGCCAAAAGACGTCGACTTGCGCGGGACGCGCTCGCCGTGCCGGGCGATCTCGGTGACCGCGCCGAACGGCACCGGGTTGCAGATCACCGCCGTGCCGTCGGTGTCGATCGCGGCGCGGACCGCTTCGGCGGCGTCATGGAAGACCGGAACGTCCCGGTCGTTGTCCTCGATGGCCCAGGCGTCGGCGAGCAGGAGCCGCTGCAGGACCGCCGCGTCGAGGTCTCGCCACGCGGGTGAGGCCGCGGCGGGCATCACGGCGGCCAGCCGCGCCTGGTCCGGGCTCGTCAGCAGCCAGTAGGCGGCGCTAGCGGGATCGGTGCCAGCGGGATCGGTGGCGGCCGGACCGGTCGCCTTCCCGGCGAGCAGGAAGGCGTGACCGTCGCGGCCCGCGTTCGCCAGGCGGGCCAGGGCCTGCGCCAGGGTCCGCGCGCCGAGCGCCTGGACCTGGAAGGGCGCGGCAGCCAGCCGGGCGGCGTCGGCGGGGCGCAGGGCCGGGATCATCCGGTGGATCGCGCCGAGCCGGGGCGGGTAGGCGTCCGCGTCCACGATGAACGCCAGGCCGAAGTCCCACGGGCCGCCGCCGAGCCCGTCGGCGCGCATGAGGTCCCGCAACTCCTGGTAGGCGGCGTACCGGTGGTGCCCGTCGGCGATGAGCGCGGGACGCCCGCGCAGGTCGTCCGCGATGCCTGCGAGCAGCGCGGGATCCTCCAGCCGCCACAGCCGGTGCGTGATGCCGTCTCCGGTGACCGCGGTGACCAGCGGCGGGCAGGTGTCCGCCACGTGGTCGACGACCTCGGTCGTCCGCGACGGCCGGGCGGCCGCGCTGCCCTCGTAGGCGCTGTAGACCAGGAAGATCGGCTCCAGGTTGGACCGCGTGGCGGCCATGAGGTCGCGCCGGTCGCGGACCGGGCCGGGCAGCACGTCCTCGTGCGGCAAGATCCCCGCCGATCCGGGATCGCCGACCTTCACCAAGGCGATCAGCCCGCGCTGGACCCAGCCAGCCGGGTCCGGGCCAGCCTGCTGCTCGTAGACGTACATCGCGGGCTCCGGGTCGGCGGCGAGGACGCCCGCCTCCAGCCACGCGCGCATCCGGGCCGCCGCGTGCGCGTTCGCGTCCGCCCCGGGGTAGTCACGCACCCCGGGGTCGTCATGAGCTCCGGGGTCGTCACGCACCCCGGGGTTGTCATCGGCCCCGGGGTTGTCATCGGCACTGTCTCCGGCTTCCACCCGGGCCGGGAGGATCAACCGGACCACGTTGTGCGGGTCCGCGGTCAGCAGCTGGTCGAGGGTCGTGGTGCCAATCACGTCATACGGTGGAGATGTGACGTCAGCGATACCGCTTGCCCGGTGCGGGATATAGCGGACACCGCGAAACGGTGCCACGACGAGACCGGATGGCCGGCCGGACGGAAGGGTCTGCACACCATGTCAGAAGGACCGAGTGCCAGCTGGGATTCCCGCGCGCCGGAAAACCGCGACGCTGACGACGTGCATGGCTGGTACACCCTGGGCATGGACCTGCTCGGCCGCGGCAGCCCGGCTGAAACACCACACGGAGGCGCTGCGCCAGGTCCGGGCTACCCTTGAGGCGCGCAAGCGAGCCGCTGGCGGTGACCGGCAGTACCACTAAGCCAATGGGGAGAGCCGTGGGGACAGTAGCCCTGCACGAGAAGTACGATGTCGCCCTGCTCGACCTGGACGGGGTCGTCTACCTCGGCCCGAAGGCGGTCCCCGGTGCCCCGGAGGCGCTCCAGCGGGCCAAGGAGGCGGGCATGCGCCTGGCCTATGTCACCAACAACGCCTCCCGTACCCCGGCCGCGGTCGCCGAGGTACTGCGCGGCATGGGCGCCCCGGCGGTCCCCGAGGACGTGGTCACCTCCCCGCAGGCGGCCGCCCGGCTACTGGCGGACAAGCTGCCGCCGGGGGCCAAGGTCCTGGTCATCGGCGGCGTCGCGTTGCGGCTGGCGATACGCGAGCGGGGCCTGACCCCGGTCTCGTCCGCCGCCGAGCATCCGCAGGCGGTCGTGGAGGGCTACCTGCCCGGCCTCGACTACCAGGCCTTCGCCGAGGGCGGGCTGGCAGTCCGGGCCGGGGCGCTGTTCGTTGGCACCAACGCCGACAGCACCCTGCCCACCCAGCGCGGCATCCAGCCGGGCAACGGGTCCCTGCTGCGGGTCATCGCCCACGCCACCGGCACCGAGCCGGTGATCGCGGGCAAGCCGGAATTGCCGTTGCACCACGAGTCGATCATCCGCACCGGCGCCCGGCAGCCCCTCGTCGTCGGGGACCGGCTGGACACCGACATCGAGGCCGCCAACCGCGCGGGCGCCGACAGCCTCCTGGTGCTCACCGGCGTCTCCCGGCCCGCGGAACTGGCGACCGCGTCACCGCAGCAGCGACCCACCTACATCGCGCTCGCCCTGGACAGCCTGCTCGAGCCCTACCCGGACATCACCCCGGCGGGCCCCGTCTCCGCCGAGGGCGACCCCGGAGGCGGGCACGGCTTCGCCTGCAACGGGTGGACGGCGCGCTGGGCCGGCGCCGGCCCGCAGGCGACGATCACCCTGGACAGCCCGGTGCCAGCCAGCACAGCATCGGGTGGCAGCCCCGTCGACGGGCTGCGCGCCCTGTGCGCCGTCGCCTGGTCCCGCCCGGGGACCTCCCGCGACGCCGTCGCGGCGGCGCTCGCCCAGCTCACGGCGGCTGGATTGCCCGCGTAACGCCACGTAGCCGACGGTGACGGGTACCGCCAGGTGCGCCGGGCAACGTGACAACCGGGCAACTTGACAACGCACCGTAATTACG
>JAICUO010000318.1 GCA_025935815.1 Streptosporangiaceae bacterium | reverse complement strand
GCGGTCATCTCCTCCGAGGACTACCAGGCGATCCTCATCAACGCGGCGACGCGGACGCCGCTCGACGGGGTTGAGGAGCTGCTGGTCGCCTTGCGCGACATGGAGGCGATCTTGTCCCGGCCGAGCCTGGCCCGGCTCGCGCGCATTGCCGGCGTAGCCCGCGAACACGGCCAGGAATAGGCTTGCGGCTATGACGAATCTCCCCGCGGACCCCTCTGGTCCCGACGTCCCCGGTTCTGGGAGCGCCGGCCCCACGGGCATGCGCGCGTCTGACTCTGACCGCGACCGCGTGGCGGAAGTGCTGCGGGAGGCGGCGGCCGAGGGCCGGCTGAGCCTCGACGAGCTGGATGAGCGGCTGGACGTCCTCTACAAGACGAGGACCTACGCGGAGCTGGAGCCGATCACCGCTGACCTGCCGGAGGCGGGCACCAGCCCGGCCCCCGCCCCGGCGGCCCGCTCCTCGGCGGCGTACCCGCCGGACCGGTACGGCGGCCACCCGTCGGGAAGCGTCGCGGTGGCGGTCATGAGCGGCTTCAGCCGCAAGGGCAACTGGGTGGCCCCGAAGGAGATGACCGCCATCGCCATCATGGGCGGCGGCGAGATCGACCTGCGCGATGCCCGGTTCGCCGAGCCGACGATCACGATCCACGCGATCACGATCATGGGCGGCATCCAGATCACCGTGCCGGAGGACGCGCACGTCCAGGTGAACGGCGTCGGCTTCATGGGCGCCTTCGACGACTCCCGCGCGCACGGCGAGGGCGGGCCGGGCGGCCCGCACATCATCATCAACGGCTTCGCCTTCTGGGGCGGTGTCGCCGTCGAGCGCAAGCCCTCCCGGAGGTCGCGCAAGGCCGTCGACTCCAAGCGCCAGGGAGAGCTCGGCAGCTAGTTCGTCCGCGCCCGTGGCCCGCGCCGGGAATGCCATACTTTCCGGCGTGGACGACCTCGCGGGCCTGACGCCATGAGCAGCCGGCTATTGCGGGCTTACATCGACGAGACCGGGGATCGCGGGCATTCCGTGCGGTCCTCGCCGTTCTTCGCGTTCGCAGCGGTCATGGTGGCCGATGAGGACGAGCCGGGCCTGCGCGCGGTCGTCGCGCAGCTGCGGCGGGACCTGGGCGTGCCGGAGGGTAAGGCGCTGCACTGGAAGGACCACGTCAAGACGTACTCCCGGCGCCAGCACGTCGCCCGGCGCCTGTCCCAGGCCCCCGGCGTCATGGTCGCGTACGTGCTGGTCGAGAAGGCGACCCTCCCGTCCACGTCGGGCATGTACCACGACCACGTGCTCTTCTATAACTTCGCCGCCGTCATGATCATCGAGCGGATCTTGCTGGCCGCGCGGGACTGGGCGGGGGGCATGCGGGACGCGATCGTGCGCTTCGGCCATGTCCGGGGGTTCGACCACGGCACGACGAAGGCCTACTTCCAGCTGAAGGCGCGGACCGACCCGTGGATCCCCTGGGACCGGCTGCACGGCGCCGTGCACTTCGACAACCAGGCCCAGTACGACGGGTTGCAGGCGGCGGACCAGTACGCGGGGATGCTGAACGCCGCGCTGCGGGCCGACCAGTTCGGCGGGCACGAGGAAGCCCACCTGATGCGGATCCAGCATCAGATTCGCAAGCACAGCAGCGGACGGGCCTGGGGACGGGGCTTCAAGGTGCTCGGCGACCCCACGACCATCACGTCGTTGCCGTGGTGGCCAGCCGAAGGCCTGTAGCGCGGCTGGCTCTCAGCTGAGGAGTGCCGCTGAAGAGCAGTGCCGCTGAAGAGCAGTGCCGCTGAAGAGCAGTGCCCGCTAGGAGGTCCGGGGCGCGTCAACCGGCCGGGCCGGAAGGGTCTGGCAGCAGACCAAGCGTCGTCCCCGCAACCTCCTAGCGGGCGCTCCAACCAAGCTACAACCCGCCGCCACCGGGGTCAATACATCTCTCGATAATGAGTTCTAGAAGACGGTCGCCGCCCTGGCTATGCCTACATTTCATCTGCGGCAATGGGACAGGGCGGCGAGCACGGGCAGCTAACCACGCCGAGCGCTGTCCGTTGCGGCGCGGTCGTTACGCTGCGCCAGGGCAGCGCGAGCCTGTTCACGGTGTCCGGTTGCGCCAGCCTGCGGCGGCGGCGGCGGCCGGCTGGGCGGCCGGCGCCCTCGGCACCCGCGCGGGCTGCGCGGTGGCCGCGACGGCCACCACCGTGATGGCGGTCCTGGCGGTGGCGGGCCTGCGGGCGGGTGCGTAACGTGAGCGGCTTGCGGGCGCGGATGGCCAGGGTGCTGGGGACGGCCCGGGGGCCGGTTTCGGCCACGTGGTCGAGGACCAGGCCGACGGCGATGAAGGCGTTGAGGACCTCGGCCAGCGGATGGTGGCGCATGCCCACGCGCCTGCGGACCTGGAAGCCCCACCAGGGGGATACCGCATGCCAGCCCGCGTCCCGGTACCTCGGGTGCGCGCGGACGCCGCCGTCGTCGAGCCACTCGATGTGCGGGCCGTTGAAGCAGGGATGGGCGCCATAGAAGAGGAAGGTGCCGCCCGGGCCAAGGACGCGAGTCGCCTCCGCGAGGACGGCGCCGAAGTCGTTGACGTCGGTGGAGATCCACGACGCGACGACGGTGGCGAAGACCGCGCTCGCGAACGGGAGCACTGACCCGTCGGCCAGGATCACCTGGCGCGACCGGCGGTGGGCGAACCGCAGCTGGTCGGCCGACATGTCCAGCCCGACGACGATCCGGCCGGTGCCCGCCAGGGCGGGGAACAGCAGCCCGGTCCCGCAGCCAAGGTCGAGGCACAGCCCGCTGCCGGGGCCGAGTAGCCCCACGATGTCGGCCGCGTTGTCCGCGATGTAGGTGGCCCGCCACTCGTCATACCACTGCGCGTGCCCGTCATAACGGGGTGCCGGTCTCATGAACTCCATGCCACGCCAGCCCGCTGACCGGGGCAAGCGCCTTCGCGGCCGGCTGAACCGAGCGGGATGGGAAGCTTTGGTTACGGTTAAGTTTCTTTTCCGAAGTTTCCGACACAACAAGTCACTTTGTGACAGGATTCCGTAAGTCGGCGCTCTCCAGAGCCTCTGAGTTCGCCGTCGGTGTTGGTTCCCGTCGGCCAGCGGAAGACGGCCCAGGGCGCCCAGGTGCCCCCTCCCGCCCCCCGCCAAGTCAATCCTGTCGACTGTCGATTAATCGGTTAAGCCACTAACAACAGCACCAGCGGCGCCGCGCGTTGCCCTAGCGCGCGGGCGCTCCCGGGGAGGATGACAGTGTCTGAGCGGCTTGCGATGGTGAAGGCTGAGGACCCCGAGAGGCTAGCGTTCTCGGACTTTTGGATGATCGCGGATGGTCGTTTGGCCGCGCCGACCGTGAGCGTGGTGGTGCCCGCGAAGAACGAGGCGCGGAACCTCGCGCATGTCTTCGCGTCGATTCCGTTGTGGGTGGACGAGGTCGTCCTGGTGGACGGGCACTCGGCCGATGACACCGTGGCGGAGGCCCGGCGACTGCTCCCGGACGTACGGGTCGTGGCGCAGCGGGGCCGGGGCAAGGGAGACGCCCTTCAGGCCGGGTTCACGGCGGCCAAGAGCGACATCATCGTCATGATCGACGCCGACGGGTCGACGGACGGCGCGGAGATCCCGAGGTTCGTGGCGGCCCTGCTGGCGGGGGCTGACTACGTGAAGGGATCCCGGTTCGCCAGCGGCGGCGGCAGCGAGGACATCACCAGGACCCGGCGGCTGGGGAACTGGGTGCTCAGCGGCCTGGTGAACCGGCTGTTCGGGACGCGGTACACCGATCTTTGCTATGGCTACAACGCGTTCTGGGCGCGGCACCTGGCGGCCCTGAACGTCGATTGCGAGGGCTTCGAGGTGGAGACGGTGATGAACATCCGGGCGGCGCGGGCGGGGCTGCGAGTGCACGAGGTGCCGAGTCACGAGTACACCCGGGTCCACGGGGTGAGCAACCTGCACATCGTCAAGGACGGCTGGCGAATCGCGAAGGTCATCGTCCGGGAGCGGCTGTCTCGCCGGGCACGCCCCCAGTCAGCGATATCTCAGCCGAAGCCGCCGGTAAGCGTCTCGCAGCCACTGCGGGATGCTAACCGTTACCGCTGAGCGGTAGCGTGCGCAACCCTCGCACAGCGAGCATTCCGTCCCGGGGCGAAAGTGGAGATGGGCCGCTCGCGGATGCCCGCAGCGGCACTGCCGATCCTCGGCCCGGATTCGACCCATGCCTTCTGTATAGTACAGCGACGCTCGCGCCGCGATGAGTCCAGAAGAGACCACGCGACGGCTGTCGTGGACGCTGCGCGGCGGGTACGAGTGGCTCGCGTGGCAGGCGGGCCGCCGTTGGGTCGCGGTGATCCTGATCGCCGGCATCCTGGCGGTGGACCTCGGCTTGCCGTGGCAAGGGTGGGCCTTTCCGGTGCGGGCCGTGCTGGACGCGCCGTGTCATCTGGCGACGGGGCTGATATGCCTGGGGGCCATTACCCGGTCCCTGGGCCGCCCGCCGGATCCGAGGTTCGGATGGGCCCTGCTCATCTGCTCGAACGCGGTTGACCTGGACCACCTGCCGCTGGAGTTCGGCTCGCGGGCGCTGACGGCGGGCACCCCGAGGCCGTACACGCACGCGCTGTGGGTGGCGGCGGTTCTCATCGTGGCCGCGCTGGCCGTTCGCTCCTGGCCGCGCGGGGCCGGGACGCCGGCCTCCGCGACCACGGTGCGCATCCTGCCGGGCGCCGCCTGCGGGGTGTGCGGTCACTTTATGCGGGACATCGCCACCGCCCCGATGTCAATGTGGTGGCCGCTCACCAATGCCGCAGTCAGGGTTTCCTACTGGTGGTACGTCGCCGTCATCGTTGTCATCGCGGCGAGTCCGGTTATTCCCCGGTCGCGTGACGGAAGATTTGCTAGCCTCTATCTGCCGGAGGCGTCACGGAGGCGTGAACTCGATGCAATATCGAACCACATACTCTGAGGAGCCATCCGGCGCGCCTTTCCTGTGGTGGGACGGCGATCGATGGACGGTCGTCGCCCCCGCCCGCCCGCGAGCCGGGACAGCGCGGCAGCCCGTTAACGGCAGCGTCCAACGGCATGGCGAGCGCGCGAACGGCCAGGCCGCGCCGGCCCCGGGCCATTTCGCCAGGCCAGTTGACCGCACCCAAAGGAGCGCCGCGGATAACCGGCAGGCCTCGCTCGTAACGCTCGCGCTGAGCGCGCTATTCGCCTTGTCGCTCGTTATGCTGCTGGCGGGGTACGGGCTGGATCTCACCGCGTTTCGCATCTGCGGCGTGCTCGGCGCGTTCTTCTTCGGAATCGGCGCCGCGCCATTGAAGGCATTCCAGGAAACTGGGCTCGCGGTGCGGCTCGCGGTGGCCATCCTGGTGGGAATATCGCTGCCCGCACTGCTGGCCAGCGTCATGGCCCTCGGGCACTGGTGGCACCCCTGGATCATCGCCTTCCTGCTGGGCACGGCGGTAGCGATCGTGCACGTCCGGGCGTGCCGGGCGGCGCTCACGCGGCTTCGCGCCGCCCGGCGGCGCCGGGCGGCGCTGATCGACCAGGCCTCCTGGCTGAACGTGTCAACCGGGCTGACCGTCGCGGGTACCTTCTGGTGGCTGGTGTCCATGCTGGTCGCCGGGCACATTGATCCCGGCGTGGGCGGCTTCCTGACTCAGGTCTCCGCGATGTGGTACGTCGGCCTGCTGCTCGTCCTGGGCGGCATCGTGCTCGCGCGGGGCCGCGGGGAACTGGCCGCCATTGCCGGGGTGGCCTCCCTGGTCGCCGCCATGACCCTCACGCCCGCCTACGTGTACGGCCTGCCCCGGATAGAGTCGGCGGGAAAGCACGTTGGCTTCGTCCAGCAGGTGCTGGCGGCCGGCTTCCTGGACCGGCACCTGGGAATCTACCAGGCCTACTCCGGCTTCTTCTCGCTGGCCGCGTGGATATCCGATCTCGCCGGGGCACGCGATTCCATGGGGCTCGCCACCTACTGGCCGTGCATTACCGACCTCGTCGGGCTGGCCGTGCTGCGGCTGTTCTTCGGCGTCCTGCTGCGGTCCACTTACCGGATCTATACCGCCATGGCGCTCACTTTCCTGGTCGACGTGGTCGGGCAGGACTACTTCTCGCCGCAGTCGGCCGGGTTCGTCCTCGCCTTCGGCGTTTACGCGCTCGCCATTGGCGGTGAGTCCGTGAAGCTTTCCTTCCGGGCCCGCGTCGGCCTGATCGCGCTCATTAGCTGCGCACTCGCCATCATTCACCAGCTGAGCCCCTACGCGGCGGCCGCCGTCCTGGGGATATTCGTAATCGCCAAGATCGTGCGGCCGGTGTACATTCCGCTCATCGCCGCCGGGCCCGCGATCTTGTGGGCGCTGCTCAACTGGTCGGTGCTGGGGCACTTCATATCGCTGTCCGATCTTGGGAACTTGTCGAACTTCACGCCGCCGAAGACCGTCGCCACGCCTGGCCTGCACCGCCTGCCCATCGTCGGGCAAGGCTCGGACGCATTGCTGGCCGGCCTGCTCGTGCTGATATGCCTGGCCGCCGTCGGGTTCCTGGCGGCCATCACCCGCCGGCCCGGGTGGGGATTCTTCAGCAGGTCCCACGCCTGGGCAATGCTCATCAGCGCGGGATCCGGACTGGTGCTGATCGCCGCGAACCCGTACGGCAACGAGGGCATCTTCCGGGCCGCGCTCTTCGCCATCCCGTGGCTGGCGGCCCTGGCCGTCACGGCGGTCCCGAAGGCCACTCCGGAATGGGCGACCTTCCCGTTCGCCATGCTACTGACTGGGCTGACCGCGACATTCTGCCTGGGATCATTCGGGCTGGACAGCGCGGGCGTCATCCGATCGGGCGACATTAAGGCCCTCGATTTCTATAAGAGCAAAGCGTCCGCCGGAAGCTTTATCCTTGACCTTTCCTATGGGAATATCCCGGTGGGCCTGGTGATGGCGGACACCAGTCACTACGTGAACTGGACGAAGGTCGTCCCGCAGTTCGGCGGTCACGCCGCGCCGCTAGGCGCCGATAGCGCCACCACCCTCGCGCAGAATTACCTCGGCTACGCGTACAAGGGTCACGGTCGCGTGGGCCAGCTCTACGCGCTCTGGTCGCCCTCGTCGGTTAACCACGCGGTGGACTACGGCCTGGAGACCGCCGGAACCGCGCTGGGCTGGGTGACGGCTCTTTCGCATAACCCCGTCTGGAAGCTGGTGTACTCCAGCAACGGCACTTATCTAGTCCAGCTGGTCACGGATTGAGATTGGGAGTGAGGGGCTCGATGATACCCGGCGACGTCGTGGAGTTGCCCGTGACCGTCGTCATCTGCGCTTACACGATGCGCAGATGGGAGACGATCAGCGCGGGCATCGACTCCGTCCTCGGCCAGCGCCCGCGCCCCGCCCAGGTGCTGCTCGTGGTCGACCACAACGCGGACCTGGCCCGGCGGGCCCGGGATGAGCTCCCAGGGGTCGAGGTCCTGGAAAGCGCCGAGCCGCAGGGGCTATCCGGCGCGCGGAACGCGGGGCTCAAGGCGGCCAAGCACCCGGTCACCGCTTTCCTCGACGACGACGCGCGCGCCCGCCCAGGCTGGCTGGCATCGCTGGTCCGGCCCTACGAGCGGGGCGACATCGTGGCGACCGGCGGAAGAGTGGAGCCGTGGTGGCCGAAAGGCCGGCCGTCGTGGTTCCCGCGCGAGTTCGACTGGGTGGTTGGCTGCAGTTACGTGGGCCTGCCGGCCGACGGCGGCATCGTGCGCAACCCCATCGGCGCCAGCATGAGCCTGCAAACCCAGCTTGCCCTGGACGTCGGCGGATTCGACACCGGGGTCGGCCGCGTCGCCAACCGCCCGGCCGGCTGCGAGGAGACCGAGCTGTCGATCAGGCTCGCCGCGGCGCGGCCGGGCGCGGCGATCTACTACACGACGGAGTCCGTGGTCGATCATCACGTGTCCGCCGATCGGGTGCGGTATGGGTACTTCGTCCGCCGCTGCTGGCACGAGGGCCTGTCAAAGGCCAGCGTGGTGCAGCTGTCGGGGGCGTCGGCAGGCCTGGAACGGGAGCGGCGGCAGGCGGCCGTGGTGATTCCCCGGGCGTTCGCCCGCGAACTCGGCGAACTGCTGCGCGGCCACCTCTTCGCGCTGCCGCGCATGGCCGTCACCGCGAGCGGCCTGGCGGTGACGGCGGCGGGTTACGCGACCGGCCGGGTGAAGCACATGACAGGGAAGGCCTAGCATGCCCGACAGCTCACCAGTCTGGGTTGGCCTGCTCGACCTGGACTCCGATGACGGCGTGGCCGGCCGGTCCGGGGCGCCGGGACCGGATCACCAGGTGGCGCGCGTCCTCGTCCGGATGCACCACGCGCCGCTGGGGCACGTCCGCGTCCCGATGCGGCCCGCCGAGACGTTCACGTCACGGGCGCGAGCCGCCGCCGAGCTCGCCTTCGAGGACGGGTTGCGGGCGCACTCGACGTGCCCGACCGCCCCGCCGCCGGATCCGGCCGCCGGCGGCGACTGGACGGCGGCGATGGCGTGTCCGCGCCGGTTCCCGGCCCGAGGCCCCGGCATCACCGTCGTGGTGTGCACGCGCGACCGGCCGCAGCAGCTGCGGACCTGCCTGACCGCGCTGCAACGGGTGACCTACGAGCCAGTCGAGGTACTGGTCGTCGACAACGCGCCACGGGACGAGCAGACCCGGGACCTGGTCACCGAGTTCGCGCTGGCGGACTCCCGCTTCCGGTACGCCAGCGAGCCCCTCCCCGGGCTGTCCAGGGCGCGCGACCACGGGCTGGAGGCGGCGAAGTTCGACCTGGTCGCCTACACCGACGACGACATAACGGTTGATCAGGGCTGGCCGGCGGCGCTCGCCGCCGGGTTCACCTCCGACCCGGACGCGGTCTGCGTTACCGGCGTGGTCGTGCCGGGCGCGCTCAACACCGGCGCCGAACGGTACTTCGACTCGCGCTACGGGTGGGGCGAGGCCTTCGAGGCGCGCCGCTATGACATGGGCACGCACCGGCATCCGTCCCGGCTGTACCCGTTCACCGCCGGGATGTTCGGGACCGGCGCCAATTTCGCCGTCAAGCGCCAGGCAGTGACCGACCTGGGCGGCTTC
>JAICUO010000301.1 GCA_025935815.1 Streptosporangiaceae bacterium | reverse complement strand
CGGATCGCGCTGCCCCCGGCGATCTCCGGGTCGCGGTTCCCGGTCCTGTCCGTCGTTTCCTGCGTCTCGCCCACGCACTGCGTGGCCGCCGGCAGTTACGTTCCCGCGAGCAACCTCAATGACTCGGTCGCCATCGTTGGGATCTGGAACGGCAGCACCTGGCAGATGATCAAGGCGCCGGCCGTCGGCACGATGGGCTTCGCCGCCTTCTTCACCATTTCCTGCACGACCACGACCTTCTGCATGCTGGGCGGGGAATACGCGTCGTCGGTCCGGGACCCGCAGGGGGGAGGCTTCTTCACCACGCTCGTTGAGCGCTTCAACGGGACGAGCTTCTCCCGGGGTACCGATGCCACGCTGACGCCCCAGGCCGGCTTCGCCAGCTACATCAACAGCATCTCCTGCACCGGAACCGCACCCTGCGTTGCCGTCGCTGAGCAGACCAAGACCACTGGTGCGGTGTCCTGGCACGCATGGGCAGAGACGTTCAACGGGTCGCGGTGGACCCGGGCCGTCGTCAGCCTGCCGACCAACACGCAGACCTTCCTGGACGCCGTGTCCTGCGCCACCAGCACCTACTGCGTCGCCGTCGGCGGGGCCGGCTCATTCACCCACTCAATGTCCGGCAAGGCCATCTTCGCGGTCATGAACGGCTCGTCGTGGGCGCTCCACTTCGCCAACCCGCCGTCCGGCCAGGGCAACTTCCTGGTTGGCGGCGAGTGCCTGTCGACCACCTTCTGCGTCGCCTCCGGCGCCGAGGGCCCGGTCAACACCGACACCGGGCACGGCCTCTCCTGGTTCTGGAACGGTGGCAAGTTCACCCTGGTCAACCTGCCGTAATCCCTTATCCGTAACGAACGGTGCCGTCCCCGGCCGGGTGGCCGGGGACGGCACCGTGAGTTACGGGCCGCGCTAGTCCTCGCCGTAGTCGTGATCGGGGTGGTTGGCCTCACCGATGCGCCAGTAGCCGCGGGTGACCAGCGAGCTGGCCGGCAGGCCGCGCTCGCGGGTGAAGTAGCGGCGGATGCCGCGCATCGCGGCGGCCTCGCACGCCACCCAGATCCGGGTGCCGTCGGCGATGTCAGCGGAACGCGCGGCGTCCGCCAGCTCCGCGCCGAAGGCCGTCGCCGAGCGCCGGTGATGCCACGTCACCGTCGTCTTGGCCGCGCTCGGCAACTCGATCTCATCGTCGGGTCCCTCGACCTCGATGTGCACCTCGGCGCTGGCGGTCTCCGGGAGCACGTCAAGCAGCGTGCCGACAGCTGGCAGGGCGCTCTCGTCGGCCGCCAGCCACCACCGCTCCACCGCCGGGTCGAACGCGAACCGCCCGCCCGGCCCGGCCACCGCGATCTCGTCTCCGACGGCGACTCGCTCCGCCCACTCCGAGGCCGGCCCGACGCCGTGCAGCACGAACTGGAGCTCCAGCGTCTTCGTCGCCGGGTCGTAGCGGCGCGGCGTGTAGGTGCGCATCACCGGCCGCAACGACTCATCGTGCGACCAGACCGGGCCCTCCGGCCCCTGCTCGGGCAGCAGCAGCCGGTCCGCACCCGGCGGCGGCAGCATCACCTTCAGGTGCGCCGTCGGCGGCGCCCCGGCGAACCCGTCGAGCTCCTCGCCGGTAACCTCCACCGAGACCAGCCGGGGGGCGATCTTCGACACCGCCGTCACCGTCACCCGCCGCGGCGGCTTGCGCCGCCGGGGCTGCGGGCTGGTCGGCGGAGCGTCCTGGGCTGGCGTATCCGTCACGTAAAACGTTTCCTTTCTAGAACTTCGCCACGGCCGGGATGACCCGCTCACCGAGCAGGTCGAGCTGCCGCGGGTTGCTAACGCCGATCAGCGAGCCGTGGGCCTGGGTAAAGCCGAGCTCGGCGGCCTGGTGCAGGTACTCGATCGTCGCCTGCACGTTCTCGCCGTTCTCGCCGAGGTTGTAGCGGTACTGGCCGGTCTTCTCGATCGCCTCGTACGGGCGGCCTTCCGCCGCGCAGTGCTGGCGGAGCACATCCAGCTTGTGCGCCGCCTCCGTTATGTCGTAGATGCCGATGTTGCAGGCGTCCGCGTGCCGGGCCACCAGCCGCAGTGTCTTCTTCTCGCCGCCGCCGCCGATCAGGATCGGCGGGTGCGGCTTGCGCAGTGCCTGCGGGGAGTTCAGCGTGCGGGCCAGGTGATAGTGCTTGCCTGCAAACGGCCCGTCGTTGTCGCTCCACATCTGCTTGCAGATCGCGATGGCCTCCTCCAGCCGCTCGAACCGCTCAGCGGTCGGCGGGAACAGCAAGCCCAGGCCGCGCGACTCATCCCCGTTCCACGCCGCCCCGATACCGAGGATCGCCCGTCCCCCGGACAGCACGTCCAGCGTGGTCACCGCCTTGGCCAGCAGCCCCGGCTCCCGGTAGACCACCGCGGTGACCATCGTGAGCAGCTCCACCCGCGAGGTCTTGGCGGCCAGCCAGCCCAGCGCGGTGTACGCCTCAAGCATCTCGTGCTCCGGCGGCCCGATCATGGAGATCTGCCACAGGTGGTCCATGACCGAGATCCGGTCCACCCCCGCTTCCTCCGCCCGCTGGGCGATCGCGCCCATCCGGGCGCTGAGCTCGGCCGCCCCGCCCTCCCACGTGAAGTCCGAGATATGCAGTCCAACCCTCATCGGCGCGCTCCAGGTCTGACAGGTCTGACAGTGATGCGGACGGTGGATATCAGCACCCGACCCTCGCCGTCGATTCCCCCGGGGGCACCGGATCCGGTAGTTGCTCATCCCAGCCTATGTCGCCCGGCCGCCCCTAACGGAACCGTGCTGCCTGCTACCCGCCACGCACGGGCGGCATAGTACGTCGCGTCGGCGGGGTCGATCCAGGCCGGGTAGTCATTGAGTTCCTCGCCGAACATGCCCGTTCCGCTAAGCCGCTCGGCGGTTCCACCGGCCGCCGCCGCCATTCCGCCGTTCGCCGCTTGGATTCCACCGGGGTTCCACCGTTCCCATGATTTCTCCCGTCCCGGTCCGGCCTGGTCGCGCCATTACGAAGGCGCGGGTTATTTCACTTCAAGAATAAGTGCGCTGCGAGATTATTTCCGCACGCGACACGGTAAAGAGCGGAAAGAGGGAGGCGCCAAAGTGCCGCTCGAAATTGGTAATGCGCAGGTCCGCGAGATGGATGGTCACCGGCAGTCGGCACGGATCGTTGGGGCCGAGATGATCTTTTCCCAGGTCTTCCCTGGTCGGCCGGAGCACGTCCGGGACGTGCGGCACTGGGTGCGTGACCAGCTGCCACCGTGCCCAGCGCGCGACGACGTGGAGGTCATAGCCAGCGAGCTGGCCGCGAACGCGGTCGTGCACACGGCCAGCGGCGAGCCGGGCGGGGAGGTTGCCGCCTGGCTCACGTGGTGGCCCGACCAGGTCCGCGTCGTGGTCGGCGACGGCGGTGCGGCGACGGCTCCCGTCCTGGTCGCCGACGCTGTCGGCGAGCGGCAGCGCGGCCTCGCGCTGGTTGCTGCCCTGGCCCTTAGCTGGGCGCACGCCGGCGATCGCGCCGGCCGCTGGACCTGGGCGGACGTGGCGTGGGACGGCCCGCCGCCGCTCGCGCCTGCGGCCGCGCGGCCAGCCTCAGCCTCGCCACCGGCCGCGACCGGCCTCGCGGACGAGCCGGCGCGGCTAGCCGCCATACTCGGCAGGCAGTGCACCTGCGGATTCACCGAAGCCGCCGACGAAACCCTCACCGACCACTTCCTGGCGGTCTTCGCGCCGCCCGATTGCCGCGGCTCCGACGGCCGCGTGCACGAGGAGGGCGACCGCGGCCGCTGCCTCTGCGGCCTGACCGCACCCGGGCCCGCCGCCCTGGACGACCACTTCCTGTCGGTCTTCACCCCCGTCAGCTCCATCGGCCGCGACGGCGCCCGGCACCAGCCAACCAGGCTCCGCAACGGAACCTGACCTCCGCGGCCGCCATCTTGCCGGCTGCCCTCACTTTTCGTCGCGCCTCGATGTGCTACCTCGATTTGCTGACGATCGTAATTGATGATATGTTCGAAGTAGCGCTTAGAAGAACCCATCTCTTATCATGTGGCGACGACCTCGGGGGAGGTGCGCGATCGATGGACTTCATTGCCTCAGCTGATGAGGGAGATGACCCTGGCCGTCAGCGTGCCTCCGGGTCATCTGGCCCGTTCGACGGACGGGACCTGTTGCTGGACGCGTTCGCGCAGGGTGACGCGGCTGAGTGGCTGCGCCCGAACGCGTGGTTTGGCATGGTCGTCAGCGACTTGTCCGGCGCGGACGGGTCCTGCCCGGGCGCCTCCGACGGCGAGGTGTTCGGGCTGCTGAGCGCATGGGCGGCCCAGGACGCCTGGGGTTCGGCGCGCAAGCTGGCGGTGCTGCGGGAGCTGATCCGCCGTCACCCGAAGCCAGGCGGCCAGGTCAGCGAGCCCGGGCTGCCGGCGCAGTGGGATGAGGGATTGGCCAACGAGGTCGCACTCCAGCTTGGCATATCGGTCGTGGGCGCGCAGAAGGTACTGATACTGGCGTGGGACCTGGAGGCGCGCATTCCGGGGATCGGGCGGGCGCTCGCCACCGGCCGCCTGGACATTGGCCGGGTCCGGATGCTGCACGACGAACTGGCCGTGCTCACCGATCCGCGGCATGTCGCCGAGGCCGAGGCGATGATCCTGGCCGGCCTGGCCCGCTGCCGGACCTGGGCGAACCTGCGACGGTTGGTCCAGCGGGCGGTGTGCACCGTCGATCCGGACGGCGCGCGCAAGCGCCGGGAGACGGCTGAGCGCGAGAACGCGCGCGTCAAGTTCTGGCGTGACTGCTCCGGCGCCTGCGCCATGGCCGCCTATGGCCTGCCCACCGATGAAGCACTAGCCGCGAACGCTCAGGTCGAGGCGCGCGCCAAGGAGTACCGCGCGTCCGGGGTGAAGCGTCCGGTTGACATCCTGCGCGTGATGGCCTTCCTTGACCTCTTGAACCTGGTCCCCGCCGCCGACCGCATCGCCCGGGTCAAGGCCGAAGATGCCGTGAACGCGGAGAGTGCCGCGAACACGAGGGATCCGGCGGCCAGCGACGATGCCGCTGGCACGGGTGAGCCCGCGACCGGCCGTGACGGCGGACGTGCCCAGCCCCGGCCAAGCGGAGACCATGCGCCCGGCCGCGACGACGACGGCGTTCCAGCCGAGGGTCGCCCCGCAGGCGACGGCCCCGGCGACGGTGACCCTGACGAGACCGCTCCGGCTGGCCCGTCTCCAGACGACGCCTCCGGCGATCCCGGCGTGCGCCCCGATCTCTCGCATCCCAGCCCCGGCCCCGATCTGTCGGCCTCCAGCCCGGCGCTGCCCGCGCGGGTCAACCTGACCCTCCCGCTAACCACTCAGTTGTGGCTGGCCGAGCGGCCCGGCGAAGCCTGGGGCCTGGGTGCCCTCGATCCCGCCCTGGTCCGCCAGCTCGCCGAGGCCGCCGCCCGCAGTCCGCACAGCCAGTTCTGCGTCACGATTACCGACGAGCAAGGACACGCCATCGGGCACGGCTGCTGCAAGCCCGCCCGCGGGACGAGACAAGGGACCGCAAGAGGGACCCGAAACGGGAAGGCGCCGCCGGGACCCGATCCGCCCCGATCGCGTGCTGCCGCCACTTTCACGCCAAGCGGCAAGCCAGGACCGCCCGGCGGGTACGGATCCTGGATACTCACGCTGCCCGGCGCCGCCGCGCGATTCACCGTGGACCTGTACCCGATCCCGGTCGGCGAGTGCGATCACCGGTACGAGTCGCCTGGCCATGATCCGAGCGACCGGCTCCGGCACCTAATCCAGGTCCGCGACGGCGCCTGCACCTTTCCGAGCTGCTCACGGCTCGCCCACGAATGCGATTTCGAGCACGCGGTGCCGCATGAGGAAGGCGGCCGGACATGTGCCTGTAATTGCCATGCGTGCAGCCGCTCGTGTCATCAGCTCAAGCAGCGGCCCGGATGGTCCGTTACCCAGACCGCGCCTGGCTGGCACCAGTGGACCACCCCATCCGGCCGCGCTTACCGGCAAGGCCCCTGGCAGTATCCTGCGTGACAATTGGGGTGTCGGTCTCGCGCAGCACTGGCGGTCGCCCCATCCGCCGTTCATTAACGATGCCCGTCATGTGCTCCATCTCCAAGGGAGGTCACTCCTACGGCAGGGGCCAGGCGGATGCCCCCCTCGGTCAATCCGCCCAGGCCCTGCCGTACCCCAGTGGAAGGCTGGTTCGCGGTTCCCCCCTGGCGGCGCGCCCCCCCACAGAACGCGCCGCCAGCATTCCGCCCCTGCCTTCCGCTTATATGAGTCAGCCGGGGCCAGGATGCCAACACTTTTCCGCGAAGTTTTTTCGGGTGCCCCCGGAGCGGGCGCGCTCCGGGGGCCACCGTGATCAGAATTGGTTGTCGCGCAGGATGTGGATGTTGACGGAGTAAGCCCCGGAGCCGTTACCGGGCGCGTCGTCATTGGTCCGCAGCAGGAGCTGGGATGGTGCGCTGATCAGGGGGCCGGGTGCGCCGGCGGGGCTCAGCGTCGGGTAGGGCGGCTGGGCCGCGCCCCCGCCGCTGCCGATGTAGAAGTAGCCTCCGTCGTAGGCCAGGTAGCCGATCAGGCTGTACGGAGGAGCGCAGTACAGCGGGAACTTGGCCTGGCAGCCGTCGTAGTCCGTCCACCCCTGCGGGCCGTTATTGCCGGTCAGGACGACTCCGGCCCAGATCTGGCCGGTGGCGGTAAAGGTGACGGTGTCGCCGGGCACCAGGACCACCCCGCTGTCAACGAGGTCGGCGGATTCGGGCACGCTCACGTTGTTGATCGTGAGGTCCGGCGTGAACTGGTAGGTCTGGGTCGGCGTCGTCCCGATGACGGTTCCGCTTGAATTCTTGGCCTGGGCGTACATCTGGTAGGTGCCCGTGGTGAGCCTGTCCCCGCCGGGGCAGCTGAACGGCTGCCTGGTGACCATCTTGGGTGATGTGGTGAAGCTGGGCGCGTAGATGTAGTCGAACGTGACCTGCACGCCGTTTGGCGATGCGCAGGTAAACCTGTCCTCGCCGCCCAGCGCCACCGTGGCGCCGGCGGTCCGGCTTTGCGCCGATACCGTGAAGCTCTCCTTGGCGCCGACCTGGATAGTGGCCGGAGTGACGGGACCCGGAGACAGGGTGGCGCCCCGGCCGATGAGGTCATAGGTCCACAACTGGACCGGCGGCGGCGGGGGTTGCGGCGGCGGCAGGCTACCGCCGCACGTGTCGGAGGTCGGGGGGCAGACCGCCAGCGCCGGGCTGCCGGTGGCGACAGCTCCGGCGATGGCCAGCGAGCCAACCGCGAGCGCCGCCGCCAGCAGCACCCTTGCTTTGCTACGCATGCGCGTCCTTTCATGGCTGGGACTGTTACCTGGCAGCCGACTCCGGCTGCCGCGCTCGCCCAGCGGCGAGGTGAACCAACAGTGCCCGTGCCATGCGACGCCGCGGATCGGCAGGAGTGCGTATTGGGACTTGCGGGAATTGACTACGCGGCCGCCGGGTCTGGCCACCTAGGATTCATGCGCCGCGACCGGGGGTCTCCCGCGCCGGGCCGCGCCGGGCCGCGCTAGGCCGCGCCGGGCCGCGCCGGGCCGCGCCGGGCCGCGCTGATTAGCCGGCGGCCTTGCGCCTGGCCGGGGACATCTCCTGGCCGAAGATCCACGGGGCGAAGATGACCTGCCGGCCGTCGGGGTCGGCGAACGCCACCGAATCGTTGGCGGTCCAGTACTTATACGGCGTGACCGGTGCCAGCCCGGCGTCCGTCAGCCGCTGCACCGCCACGTCCCGGGCATCCTCGCCGGGCAGGTAGATGACCAGCTCGTCGCGGGAGTCGACCGGGACATCGCCACCGCCGTCCAGCAGCTCGAACGTCGCCGCCATCCCGGGGAGCCCGAAGATCGCCCCGTCCAGCCCGTCGGGGGTATCGGCTCCCTTGAACGCCATCAGCAGCGGCAGTCCCACCAGGTCTCGGTAGAACGCCACCGCCTCCGCGAGGTGATTGCTGCGCCGCGCGATCCGGAATCCCCCAGCCGGCAGGCCTTCCGGCCATTGTGCACTTGTCGTCATGGCCCGATCCTGGCATAAACTAGTTAACTAGTGGACAAACTGGGAGAGTGATCAGGACCAGATGAGCGCGACCGATGAGTACCTGCGCAACAACGCCGCTTACGTCGAGCAGTTCGGTGGCCCGTTGCCGCTGCCGCCGGCCAAGGGCACAGCCGTGATCGCCTGCATGGACGCCCGGCTCAACGTGTACGCGATCCTCGGCCTGAACGAGGGCGAGTCGCACGTCATCCGCAACGCGGGCGGGGTCGTGACCGACGACGCGATCCGCTCGCTCGCGATCAGCCAGCGACTGCTCGGCACCACGGAGATCGTCCTCATCCACCACACCGACTGCGGAATGCTCACGTTCACCGACGACCAGTTCAAGCGCTCGATCCAGGACGAGACCGGCGTCAAGCCGGCGTGGGCCGCCGAGTCGTTCGCCGACCTCGACGAGGACGTGCGCCAGTCGATCGCCCGCATTAAGGCCAGCCCGTTCATCCCGCGCAAGGACGCGATTCGCGGCTTTGTCTTCGACGTCGCCACGGGCAAGCTCAATGAAGTTATCTAGGATGGCCTCATGCTCGTGACGGCGAACGGCGTGGAGCTCAACGTCGAAGTTCACGGCGCCGGAGACCCGGTCCTGATGGTGCATGGCTGGCCGGATTCCGCGCAGCTGTGGCGGAGCCAGGTTCCCGCGCTGACCGCCGCCGGCTACCGGGTAATCACGCCGGACCTGCGCGGATTCGGTCGCTCCGGTCGCCCGGACGACAAGGCCAGCTACAAGCTCGCCAATTCCGTCGCCGACATGGCGGCCATCCTGGACGCCGTTGGCGCGCCCGCCGCGCACGTGGTGGGGCACGACTGGGGCGCCGCGGTCGCCTGGCTGGCCGCGATGTACCTGCCGGACCGCGTCCGCACCCTCACCGCGCTGTCGGTACCGCACCTGGGGGTGCCAGACACGCCCCGCCAGCGAGAGATGGCCTGGTACCAGCTTTACTTCCAGTTCGAGGAGGTCGCCGAGGCCACCTTGCGGCATGACGACTGGGCGCAGCTGCGCGAGTTGTCGGTTGGCTATGCCGACATCGACAAGGCCATCGCCGACCTATCCCGCCCGGGCGCGCTGACTGCCTCGCTGAACTGGTACCGGGCCAACGTCGCACCGCGCATGCCGGGCCCGCGACGGGAGCTCCCACCGGTCACCGCGCCCACGCTCGGGATCTGGTCCGACGGCGACCGGTACCTCGACGGTGCCCGGATGCGCGCCTCCGGCGATCATGTCACCGGGCAGTGGCGGTACGCCGAGATCTCCGGCGCGAGCCACTGGATCCCGCTCGACGCGCCCGACAAGCTCAACGAACTGCTTGTGGAGT
>JAICUO010000524.1 GCA_025935815.1 Streptosporangiaceae bacterium | reverse complement strand
GGGGTCTAGGTCTGGGCCGGGGTCTAGGTCTGGGCCGGGGTCTAGGTCTGGGCCGGGGTCTAGGTCTGGGCCGGGGGAAAGGTCTGGGACAGGGTCTCGGCCTGGGCTGGGGGACAGGTCCGGGCCGGGGCCGGGATGCTCGTCAGGGGGCGGGCCGGGCTGGCGCGGCAGCGTTCGCGTCAGGGCCATGGACCCACGATAAAGCCATCTCGGCTAGTTTCACCAGTCCCCTTTCCCGATGCCGGCGCCCGCACGGCCGGCGGCTAAACGGGAAAGGTCAGGGGTCGGGGAGGTCGCGGATGAGGTTGATCAGGTCATCGCGGGTGTAGCCGTCGCGGCGGGCCTGGGCGAGCAGGTCGCGCGCGGCGGCCAGCAGGGCGGCGGCGCGGGGGGCGGCGGTGACGGTGATGCCGCGGCCGCGGCGGAACTCCACGACGCCCTCCTCGCGCAGCAGCCGCAGCGCGCGCAGCACGGTGTTGCGGTTGACGCCCAGCACGGCGGCCAGGTCGCGGGCGGGGGGCAGCCGCTCGCCGGGAGCGGCCTGGCCCTCGGCGATGGCGCGGCGGATCTGCGCGGCGGCCTGGTCGTGCAGCGCGGCGGGGTCGGCGGGGTCCAGGCGCCGGACCGGGCTGCTGGTGCTAGCCATGATGGCACCAGGTTAGCCCGGTGGCCGCCTACCCGCCATCCTGCGGGTCCGCCCGCACAGCCGCCGCCCCCTGTCCCGGGCGGCGGAAGGCACAGGGAACTGCGAGTCAAGGACGCTGCCGCAGGCTAGGGGCAGCGGCCGCCGGATAGGCAGGCTGCGGCCGCAGGGACCAGGGAGGTCGCAGTGCCGATGACATGGGACAGGAAGCCGCCGAAGCGCGCCAAGAGCGCGCACGGACCGTGCTCCGCAACGACACCTGCGGCCTGCGCGGGCATCTCGCCGAACACGGCGGGCCCCCTTGCGCGGCCGCTGGCGGTCACGCAACCGGACGGCAATACCCGGCGCTGTTGAGGTCAAGCAGCGCGTTAGCCGGAGCCGACCGTGCCCCGGGCGGCGTCATTCGGCGTAGAGCTGGTCGTTGCTGCCCATGGCGATCGAGATGGGGTTCAGGCCAGTGGCCGCCGGGCCGGATTCGACCGCGCCGGTGCTGGCGTTGAACTGCGAGCCGTGGCACGGGCAGACGAGCTGAGCAGCGGACTGGTCGTACTGGACCGTGCAGCCGGCGTGCGGGCACACCGCGTCGAAGGCCACGAACTTCCCAGCGCTGGCCTGGATGACGATCGAGGGGTCGCCGGTGCGCGGATCGGTGAACGACGCGGCGCTGCCTACCGGGACGTCCTTGGCGGGCCCGATCGCCGTGCCCGCCGGGTGGCTGCCGCCGCCGGACGCGCTGGGGCCGGGCGTCTTCGCGGGCCCGGATGCCGGCTGGGCCGGGGAGGGCAGCGTGGTGCCGGAGGTCGCCTTCGTGCCGCCGGCCAGCCGCCCCAGGCCGGCCACCATTCCCGCCAGGGCCACGCCGGTGACCGCCGTCACGGCGGTCATGGTCCCCTTCAGCATGACCTCCCGGCGGCTGGCCTCCTGGGCGCTCGGCCGGCGGGAGCCTCGCCGCGCCCGCGCCCGGGCGGCGATCATCGCGTCGCCGGACAACGGGCCGGCCCCCGCGAGCAGCAGCGGCGTCCACGCGAACGCGAACACGATGTCCGCCCCGGTGTAGTACGGCGAGGCGTGGAAGCTGACCGTCAAGAACAACAGCAGGGACAGCGCGACGCCACCGGCGGCGGCCAGCCGTTGCCACAGCCCGAGCACGGTGCCCAGGCCGATGGCCAGCTCGGCGAGCGCGATCAAGATGCCGAGCGGCACCGCGACATGGGTCAGCGGCGAGATCAGCAGGTGAACGGGGCTGCGCCGGGCGGCGCCCGCAAGCTGCGCCTGGATGGAGCCGGGATTACTGGCCTGCAAGAACCCGGGATTGGCCAGCTTCTGAAGTCCGGCGAAGCAGAACGTGAAGCCGAGGAAGGCCCGCAACGGAAGCAGCGCCCGGCCCAGCACCTCAGGGCTCGGCGAACCAGGCGGCGCCTCGGGGGGCGGCGGCGTCGGCGGCGATGGCGGCCCCGGTGACCGTGCGGCCCCGCGCCGCGAGCGGGACCGGCTCACCGGCCGATCACCATCGGCCCGGCGTCAGCCGGGCTACCGGGAGCGTGTGCGTGCAGATCCACGGTCGGTAAACGTACGGGCGGAACCTCAGGTCCGCAATGCTTGTTTCCTCAGCGAATCCTCAGAGGACAGTCCAGGGCGGCAACCAGCGCGCACTGAGGAAAACGAGATGGGCGAGCGGACGTCCCAGGCTCAAGACCCTCAGCAGCAACGCCGCAACGAACGGTGCCGACGGTTCATGCATCCCCCTCTTCGGGGACGTGGCCGGCTAGGGGCGCGTGCTGGCCTGATCGTCGGACGGTAGGTCGTCGGGGGCCAGGTCGTCCGAGAACTGGTCTTCCGTCGGCAGCGCGTCGGGGGACAGGGGGAGCTTGACGCGGAAGTCGGCGCCCTGGCCGGGGGAAGTCTTGACCGAGACCTGGCCGCCGTGCGCGGCCACCAGGCCCGCGACGATCGCCAGTCCCAGGCCGGTGCCCCCGGAGGCGCGGTTGCGGGCGGCGTCGGCCCGGTAGAAGCGCTCGAACGCCCGCTGGGCCTGCTCGGCGGTCATGCCGGGGCCGTCGTCGATGACGTCGAGGACGACCGCCGGATCCCCGGATTTCAGGGTTCCCGACGCGATCGCGACCCGCACCGAAGTGCCCGCCGGGGTATGCGTGAGGGCGTTGTTCACCAGGTTCCCGATGACCTGGCGCAGCCGCTGCTCATCCCCGTCGACCAAGAACGCGGCGCCCGGCGCGACGTCCAGGTCGATCGCCCGGTCAGGGGCGACGAGCCGGGCGTCCTGCACAGCGTCGGCCGCCAGCGTGAGCAGGTCGACCGGGCGCTTGTCCAGCGGTCGTTGCTGGTCCAGCCGGGCCAGTTGCAGCAGGTCCTCCACGAGCAGCCCCATCCGCGACGCCTCGGACTCCAGCCGCTTCATGATCCGGTCGAGTTCCTCCGCGGTCATGCCGCCCGACGATGGCGCGGTATCGGTGGCCACGCTGGAGGCGGCACTGTCCGTTGCGCCGAATATGCTCTTGATCTTTTTCGCCCCGCCGCGCTGGCGGTAGTACTCGGCGAAGCCGCGGATCGTGGTGAGCGGGGTGCGTAGCTCGTGGCTGGCGTCGGCGATGAACCGGCGCATCCGCTCCTCGGAGCGGTGCGCGGCCCGCTCGGACTCTTCGCGCGCATGGAAGGCGGTCTCGATCTGGCTGAGCATCGCGTTCAGCGACCGGCCGAGGCTGCCGACCTCGGTGCGCGGGTCACGCTCGGGGATGCGGTGGTCCAGGTGCCCGGCCGCGATCTGCCCGGCGGTCAGCTCGATGTCATCCAGCGGGCGCAGGTTCGCCCGGATGACAGCGATGGCCACGATCGCCAGCCCGATGACGATCGCCCCCCCGACCAGCAGGTCGAACAGGATCAGTTCGCGGGTCAGCGCGTTGATGTTGCCGAGGTCGACCGTGACGATGAGAACGCCGGTCGTGGTCTGGGCAGGCTGACCCGGCGCCTGGGTTTGCCACTGGACGGTTTCCGCCATCACCCGCCAGCTGTTCGGTCCCGTCAGCGCGGGAACGGTGATGATCACGGCGTGGCCGAAGGGGCCCGGCCAGGTAGCCCTGGTGGGCAGCAGGGGAAGCGGGTCGGGGTTACCGGGAAGGGTACGGCTGAACGGATCCCAGGTGAGCTGGCTCCCGGTCTGCTGCAGCCCGAGGACGACGATTGACGGAGTTGGCGAGGCGAACCCGGGATGCACGCGCGACGGCAGGTCATTGGTGGCATTGAACTGCGTGATAATCGGCTTAATGGCATTGTCGTGCTGCGAGACCAGGTAGGAGCGCAGCATGTAGGTGCTGGCGACGCTGATGGCCGCGAGCGCCATGATGACCAGCACCAAGACGGCGGTGATGAGCTTGGTGCGCAGCGGGGTGCGGCTTGACAGCTGCCGGAGCTTGCTCCAGTGCAGGCCCGACCGGCCTGGCGGTTTCGGCGGCTGGTCGGCCTGGAACTTGCCCGAGTCTGCCTTGGCTCCCGGTTTCATGGCCGGGTGCATTCCTATGCTGCCGGGAGCCGCAAGACGTAGCCGACGCCGCGCAGGGTGTGGATCAGCCGGGGCTCCTTGGTGTCGACTTTGCGGCGCAGCACCGAGACGTAGGACTCAACGATGCCGGTGTCCCCGCGAAAGTCGTAGTCCCACACGTGGTCGAGGATCTGCATCTTCGACAGCACGCGGTTGGCGTTGCTCATGAAGTAGCGCAGCAGCTTGAACTCGGTGGGGGACAGCTGGATCTGGCCGCCGCCCCGCCAGACCTCGTGGCTTTCCTCGTCTAGCTCCAGGTCGGCGAACTTCAGCCGGGGGGTCGGCTCCACGCCGTCGCCGCGGGTGCGGCGCAGCACCGCCCGGATGCGGGCGATGACCTCCTCCAGCGAGAACGGCTTGGTGACGTAGTCGTCGCCGCCGAGCGTCAGGCCGCGGACCTTGTCGTCGGTGCCGTCGCGGGCGGTCAGGAACACCACGGGGATGCGGGTGCCGCCGCCGCGCAGCCGGCGGATGACGTCGAAGCCGTCCATGTCGGGGAGCATCACGTCGAGCACGATCAGGTCCGGCCGGTGCCGCTGGGCGGCCTGGACCGCCTCGGTGCCGCCGGCCGCGGTGATCACGTCGAAGCCCGCGTAGCGCAGGCTCGCCGAGAGGAGCTCGAGGATGTTCGGCTCATCCTCGACCACCAGCAGCCGCGCGTCAGTCTGCTGCCGTGTATCAGTGCTCGGCATGCTCATGATCCCATCATGACGTCGCATCCTGGGAGAAAGCTGAACGCCAGGTGTGAGTCCCCCTGCGTCTCCCTAGCGTAAGCCGAGTGCCGCCGCACGCCTAGCGGAGCCCTGGGTCAACGGGTGGGCGTGTACCCCCCGTTGGACGCCGTGTGGGCGGCCGCATGGCCGACGAGCCAGTGCGAGATGGCCGCCGGGCGCGAGGCCACGCCGAGCTTGGAGTAGATGGACCGAACGTGGTTCTTGACCGTCTTCTCCGCGAGGAACAGGTACGCGGCGATCTCTCCGTTGGTATGGCCGCCCGCGATCAGCGACATGATCTGCGACTCGCGCGCCGACAGCGTCTTGCCGTCGGGCTCGTCGACCCGTTCACTAACAGGAGCCTGTCCGCGGCCCATGAGACCTCCGCTGCCTAGCCCGCTCCGCGTCGGCCCGCGATGCGTGCCCTGGTCAATCGTGCAATCTCGCCGTTCTGCAACACTGGCCTTTATACGTACAGATACACCAAAACGGCACCGGCCAAACCGTGCTTTGGACTACCCGGCCGTGATTGATTTTGTGGGCGCGTCCCTAGCGCTGGGTGTCCCGGGACGCCGGCGCGGAGCTGGACCCCGGGCCCGCGAGCACGCGGCGGCATCGCCGCTACCGCCCAGTTCTAGGCCGTTCCCTTGATCGCGGTGCCCGTCAGCAGGCTCCTGGGAATGGGCTTGTCGGC
>JAICUO010000128.1 GCA_025935815.1 Streptosporangiaceae bacterium | reverse complement strand
TCCCCTGCTGGCCGCCGCCCTGGTCGGCGGCGCCGCGGTGGCCGCGTGCCTTCTCATCCTCGCCCCGGCCGCCGCCGTGCTCGCGGCCGGGCTGCTCACCGCCGGCATCGTGGTGCCGCTGGCCGGGGCCGCCGCCGCCCGCAAGGCGGCCCGGGCGGCCGCGCCGGCCCGCGGCCGGCTCGCGGCCAGCGTCACCGAGCTCCTCGACGGGGCGGCTGACCTGCACGCGTTCGGCGCCGCGGATGCCGCCCTGGCCCGCGCTGGCGCCATCGACGCCGAGCTGACCCGGACCGACCGCCGGACCGCTACCGCCTCCGCCCTGGGCGCCGGGCTGATGAGCGCGGTCACCGGCCTCACCGTCTGGGCGGTCCTGCTGCTCGGCGTGGCCGCCACCGGGACCGGCGCGCTGTCCCGGGTGCCGCTGGCGGTCCTCACCCTGACTGCCCTGGCCGCGTTCGAGGCGGTCACCGCGCTGCCGGCCGCCGCCATCCAGCTCGGCCAGGCCCGGGTCGCCGCCGACCGGATCGCCGCCGTCACCGACCTGCCGGACCCGGTCCGCGAGCCGTCCCGGCCGCTGCCCCTGCCCCCCGGCCCGTTCGCCATCCAGCTCCGGGAGGTCACCGTGGTGTACCCGCCGGGCGGCCGGCCTGCCCTGGACCGGGTCAGCCTGGACCTGCCGCCCGGGCGGCGGGTGGCGCTGATCGGCGCGAACGGCGCCGGCAAGTCCACCGTCGCCGCGGTGCTGATGCGGTTGCGTGAGCTGACCGCGGGCACCGCACTGCTCAACGGCCACGACCTGGCCAGCTACGCCGCCGACGACGTCCGCTCCGTTATCAGCGGATGCCCCCAGGATCCGCACTTGTTCGACGCCACCATCGGCGACAACCTGCGACTGGCCAAGCCAGATGCCACCGACGAGGAACTGCGGGTCGCCGCTGCCCGCGCCCGGCTGCTGCCGTGGATCTCCTCGCTGCCCCAGGGGTGGGACACGCCGGTCGGCACGCACGGGGCCGCCGTGTCCGGCGGTGAGCGGCAGCGGCTGGCGCTGGCCCGCGCGTTCCTGGCCGCCCCGCCGCTGCTGATCCTCGACGAGCCGACCGCGCACCTGGACCCGCCCGCCCGCCGGGCGCTCACCGCCGACCTGCTGGCCGCCACCGAAGGCCGGGCCGTCCTGCTCATCACCCATGACCTTGACGGGCTGGACCAGGTCGACGAGATCGTGGTCCTCGACCACGGCCGGGTCACCGAGCGGGGCGGCCACCGCCAGCTCCGCGACGCCGGTGGCCCCTACCAGCGACTACGTGAAGGGCTCGCCGAGGGCGGGAGCTAAAATCGGAGTCAATGGGGGGAGGACCACCGCTTGGGCGCCAAGCGCGGGCGATGGCCTAGAGCAACGAGGATTCCAAGGTGACAGTGGACACCCGCGACGCGTCCACGCCAGCGGCTGACCTCGGCCAGCTGCTGCTGGACGCGAAGTTTTCAGTCCCGCAACCTCGTCCGGGCACCGTTGACCGCGGCGCCCTCGTCAACGCGGCCCGGTCAAGCGATTGCCGGCTCGTCGCGGTCACGGCGCCGGCCGGCTACGGCAAGTCGACCTTCCTGGCGCAGTGGGCCGCCGCCGAGGATCGCCGGGTGGCCTGGGTGTCGCTGGACCCCTTCGACGACGACCCCGGCACCTTGCTTGCCTCGGTGGCGTCCGCCTACTGCCGCGCCGGCCTGGGCAGCGATAACCTGGTCAGGGACATGCGCGGCCAGGGCGTGTCGGTGCTGGGCCGGGCCGCGCCGCGGCTCGCGGCGGAGTTCCGCGCCAGCCCCGAGCCATTCGTCCTCATGATGGACGATGTCCACGAGCTGCAGTCACCGGCCTGCCATGACGTGCTCGGGATGGTGATCTCGGCGATCCCCCGGGGATCTCAGCTGGCCGCCACCAGCCGTGACGAGCAGCCCGAGCTGCCACGGCTGCGGGCCGCGGGAGACGCGCTGGAGGTCGGGGCCGGTGAACTGGCCCTCGATGCGAGCGGCGCCCGCCAGGTCTTCGCGAACGCGCACGTCAGCGTGAGCCCGGAGCAGGCCGCCACGCTGACCGACCGGGCCGAGGGCTGGCCGGCCGGGCTCTACCTCGCCGCCTTGATCGCCAGGCAGGGCCCCGGCCACGTGCGGGCCCTCACCGGCGAGGACCGGTACGTGGCCGACTACCTGTACCGCGAGGCCCTGCTGCGCCAGCCGAAGGCGATCCAGCGGTTCCTGCGCCGGACGGCCACGCTCGATGAGCTGTGCGCTCCGCTGTGCGAGGCGATCCTGGGGTCCGCCGCGGCGGGCATTCACCTGCGCCGGGTCGAGGCGCACAGCCTGTTCCTGACGCCGCTGGATCGCGAGCGGGAATGGTTCCGCTATCACACGCTGTTCCGGGAATTCCTGCTCAGCGAGCTTCGCCGCACCGAGCCCGGCATCATCGCGACGCTGCACGAGCGGGCCGCCGACTGGTATGAGGCCAGCGGGTCGCCAGCGCGGGCCGTGGAGCACCTGCTGCACACCCCCGACCGGGCCCGCACCATGCGCCTGATGACCGCGCTGGCCCATCCGACCTACATGGCCGGACAGTTCTCGACCCTGCAGCGCTGGCTGCGAGCCATCGGCGACGCGGACATCGAGCGCTACCCGCCGCTGGCGGTGCAGCGCTGCTGGGGGTGCGTGGTGACCGGCGACACGACCGGGGCCGCGCGGTGGGCGGCCATCGTGGACGCCGCCTCGTTCGAGGGCAGGCCCGGGGATGGCTCTGCCTCTTTCGACTCGACCCGCGCCATGCTGCGGGCCGCCATGTGCGCCGCCGGCCCCGAGCAGATGATGGCCGACGCCGCCTTCGCAGTGGCCCAGGAAGCCCCCTGGAGCCCATGGCGCGACACGGCGCTGTGGGAGCTCGCCGAAGCGCACCTGCTCGCCGCGCGCCTCGACCAGGCGCGGGCCGCCTTCGCGGAAGCGTCCGCGACCGCTGAGCAAAACGGCAACTTCGAAACGATTCCGGGGTGTGAATCCCAGCTCGCGTGGCTGGCCATGGACCGTGGTGAGTGGCGGGAGGCGGCCAGCCGGGTGGAGCTGGCGCTGGCCACGATCGCGGACAACCGGTTGCACGACTACATGACCAGCATCGCGGCCTTCCCGGCGGCGGCCCGGCTCGCGCTGCACCACGGCAACCGGAAGGAGGCGCGCCAGCAGCTGGCCCGGGCGATGCGCGCCCGCCTGGCCGCCACCTACCTGCTGCCGTGCCTTGCCGTCCGGCCGCGGCTGCAGCTGGCCAAGGTGTGCCTCGCGCTCGCCGACCTGGGGACCGCCCGCCAGCTCCTGCGCGAGGTTGACGACGTCCTGGCCCAGCGGCCGGCCCTCGGCGAGCTCGGGCGCGAGGCCGAGGAGTTCCGCCGGGCCCTGGCCGCCAGCGCCACGCCGGGGCCGGCCGACCCGCCGCTCACCCCGGCCGAGTTGCGCCTGCTCCCCTACCTGCAAACGCACCTGACCGCCGACATGATCGCGAAGCGGCTGTTCATCTCCATCCACACGGTCAAGACCGAGATCAAGGCGATCTACCGCAAGCTGGGCGTTTCCTGTCGCGACGACGCGGTGCGGAAGGCGACGGCGATGGGGCTCCTCGGCGGCTAGCCGCCCGCGCCGCCTTACCCCCCTTCCGGCAAATACCCAGGTCAGAGCGATGCGGACGTCGCCTGCGGTCACCATGATGGAAGCGATGGACCCGCCAGGGCGGCAGGCAGTCCCACCCGGCGGGAACGCGGACCGTGAAGGCTAGGCGGTGACATACCAGGAGATCTTGCGCAGGCTGGCGATCATCGATGAAGGATTCGCCAGTGATCAGGCCGGGCTCGTCCTCGGCCAGGTGCCCGGTGCCCAGGTCCTGGATCCGAAGGTCGCTGCGCTGGTGCGGGTAGGGGCGCTGGCGGCGATTGGCTCACCAGAGGTGTGCCTGGAATGGAGCACCAGCCGGGCGCTGGCGGCCGGCGCGACCGAGGAAGAGGTGACCGGCGTGCTGCTGGCCGTCGCCCCGGTGATCGGCCTGGGCCGGGTGGTCGCCGCCGCGCCCGGCGTGGCGGGCGCGTTCGGGTACGACATCGAGGCCGCGCTCGAGGATCCGGCAATACCCCCTTCGGGGTGATGCCCGCGGCCTATCGCGCGAGCAGCATGGCGTCCCTTTGACGAGTGAATGCGACCGAAGCGCGGGAGCCTCAGATGGCCCGGTCCCGGCCGGCCCAGTACGGCTCGCGCAATGCCCGCTTGAGCACCTTGCCCGTCGCGTTGCGCGGCAGGTCCTCGACGAAGTCGACCGAGATCGGGCACTGGTAGTGGGCCAGCCGGGCGCGGCAGAAGGCGATGACGTCGGCGGCGGACACCTGCGTCCCCGGCACGGGAACGACGACGGCCTTGACAACCTCGCCCCAGCGCTCGTCGGGGATCCCGATGATCGCGCCCTCGCTCACGCCGGGGCAGGCGCTGAGCACGCTCTCGACCTCGGGGCCGTACACGTTCTCGCCGCCGGTGATGATCATGTCCTTGACCCGGTCCAGGACGTAGACGAAGCCGGCGTCGTCCGTGCGCCCGATATCGCCGGAGCGAATCCAGCCGTCGGCGGTCTTCGTCTCGGCGGTGGCCTGCGGCTTGTTGAGATAGCCGCGCATCTCCTGGGCCGAGCGCAGCCAGATCTCGCCTCTGTCCCCGGGCTTGACGTCCTTGAGCGTCAGCGGGTCGACGACCCGGACCTCCACGCCGGGCAGGGGCAGACCGCCGGAGGCCAGCCGCTCCGGGTGGGCGCCATCGCGGTGCGCCTCGGCGGTGAGGAGGGTGGCCACCCCGGATATCTCCGTCATCCCGTAGACCTGGACCAGGTCGGCCTCCGGCCACGCGTCCAGCGCCTTCCGCAGCATCGGCACCGGCATCGGCGCGGCCCCGTAACTGATCGACTTCAGGCCGCTGAAGGCGGCGATCGCCTGCTCTCCCGCCGCGAGGATGCCGTGGATGATGGCCGGGACGATGAAGGTGTGCGTCGCCCCGCTGGAGACCGCACCGAACAGCGCGGCCGGAGCGGGCTCGCGCAGCAAGATCATGCGCGCGCCGCCGTGGATGCCGGCCTGGGCGTAGGACGAGCCGCCCACGTGGAACAGCGGCATCGCGACGAGGATGGTGCTATCCGCGCCCAGTGACATCGCGGCGCAGCAGGCCGCGCTGTGCGCGTTCACGCCGCGGTGCGTGAGCTGGGCGCCCTTGGGGTGGCCGGTGGTTCCGGAGGTGTACATCACCAGGCAGACGTCGTCCGGGCCGGCATCCGCGCCCTCGTCGGGCTGCCCGGCCGCCAGGAACGGCTCGTATTCATCGTCCCCGCCGATGACGACCCGCCGCGGGACGAGGGCGTCCGCGCCGGCGGCGGCCGCGACCTCGGCGAGCCGCGCCCCGTGGAACAGGATCACCGGCCGGGAGTCCTCGAGGATGTAGCGGACCTGGTCGGCGCTCAGCCGGAAGTTCACCGGCACCGTGGCCGCGCCCAGCGAGGACGCGGCCAGCGTGACCTCGATCGTGGCGAGGTGGTTGAGGTCGAGCACGGCCACCCGGTCGCCGTGGCGCACCCCGGCGTCGCGCAGCGCGCCGGCCAGCCGTCGGACCCGCTCGCGCCACTGCCCCCAGCTGACGGCCTGCGCGCCGAAGGTCACGGCGGTGTCGTCGGGCCGCCCGCGAGCCCAGTGATCGAGGCGGTCGCGCAGCAGTGCGGCAATCGGCGGGTCTGTGCCGGCAGACGCGGAAGGGGTCACCATCGCAGGCCTTTCCGGTGCGTTTGATCGAGAGGGTAGCGTCAATTGGTGACGATCAGCGCCTTTGACCTGTTTAAGATCGGCATCGGCCCCTCCAGCTCACACACGGTGGGACCGATGCGCGCCGCGTGCCTGTTCGCACGCCGGCTGGACCGCGAGGGCACGCTCGCGGCCACCGCGGCCGTCCGGGTGGAGCTCTTCGGCTCCCTCGGCGCCACCGGGCACGGCCACGGCACGGTCAAGGCGGTGGTCGCGGGGCTATCTGGCCAGATGCCGGACACGGTAGAGCCCGAGCACGCCCAGCGGCTGCTCGCCAGCGCCCGCGACAGCGGCCGGCTGGCGCTGCTCGCGGCGCATGAGATCGGCTTCGACCCTGGCCGGGACGTCATCTTGCACCGGCGCAAGCGGCTGGAGTTCCACTCCAACGCCATGACGTTCCTCGCCTCGGCGGGCGATGGCACGGAGCTCGCCAGCGGCACCTATTACTCCGTCGGCGGCGGGTTCGTCGTCGACGAGGCCGCGCGCTCGCTCGCCGAGGGGCCTGGCCTCGCGCCGGACCCGCTGCTCGTTCCGTTCCCGTTCACCACCGGCGCGGAACTGCTGGCGCACGCCGAGCGCACCGGGCTGGCGATTAGCGACATCGTGCTCCGCAACGAGTGCGCCCGCCGGCCCGAACAGGAGGTACGCGACGGCCTGCTCGAGATCTGGCGGGTCATGCGGGAGTGCGCCGAGGCGGGGTCACGGGCCGAAGGCGTGCTCCCCGGCGGCCTGAAGGTCCGGCGCCGCGCCAGCGCGTTGCGTCGCCAGCTCACCGAGCAAGCCGGCCACGCCGACCCGTTCGCGGCCGCGGACTGGGTGACCCTCCACGCGTTGGCCGTGAACGAGGAGAACGCCGCCGGCGGGCGCGTCGTCACCGCGCCGACCAACGGCGCGGCGGGCATCATCCCGGCCGTCTTGCACTATTACCTGGACTTCGTGCCCGGCGCCGACGAGGACGGGATCGTCCGGTTCCTGCTCGTCGCCACGGGAATCGGCACCTTGTTCAAGGAGAACGCCTCGATCAGCGGCGCCGAAGTGGGCTGCCAGGGCGAAGTCGGATCGGCGTGCTCGATGGCGGCCGGCGGGCTCGCCGAGGTACTCGGCGGCTCCCCCCTCCAGGTTGAGAACGCGGCCGAAATCGGGATCGAGCACAACCTCGGCCTCACCTGCGACCCGGTCGGCGGCCTCGTGCAGATCCCGTGCATCGAGCGCAACGCGGTCGCCGCGATCAAGGCCATCACCGCCGCCCGCCTGGCGGTGCGCGAAGATGGTCGCCACCACGTGTCCCTGGACAAGGCGATCAAGACGATGCGCGAGACCGGGGCCGACATGAAGGACAAGTACAAGGAGACCGCCCGCGGGGGCCTCGCCCTCAACGTCGTGGAATGCTGAGGCCTTCCCGAGCGGCGCATCGTCTCGGAGAGGAAGGTTCTTACATGCGAGTACTTCTGGTCGGCGCGGGCGGCGTCGGGACCGCGGTAACCCGTATCGCGGCGCGCAGGGGCTTCCTGACGGACATGGTCGTGGCCGACTACGACCTGTCCCGCGCGGCGGCGGCCGTCGCCGCGCTGGGAGTGCGCGGCGACCGGTTCAGCGCGCAGCGCGTGGACGCCTCGGACGTGGACGCGGTGCGGCGCATGCTCGCCGAGAACCAGTGCGAGATCCTGCTCAACGCGACCGACCCTCGGTTCGTGATGCCCCTGTTCAACGCGGCCCTGTCCGCGGGCACGCACTACATGGACATGGCGATGTCCCTGTCGGCCCCGCATGCCTCGCGGCCGCACGAGGAATGCGGGGTGAAGCTCGGCGACGAGCAGTTCGGGCTAGCGCGCGCCTGGGAGGAGTCGGGGCGCCTGGCCCTGGTCGGGATGGGCGTCGAGCCGGGCCTGTCCGACGTGTTCGCCCGGTACGCCGCGGATGAGCTCTTCGACGAGATCGAGGAGATCGGCATCCGTGACGGCGCCAGCCTGACCGTCGAAGGCTACGACTTCGCCCCCACCTTCAGCATCTGGACCACGATCGAGGAGTGCCTTAACCCGCCGGTGGTCTATGAGGAGGGCCGCGGCTGGTTCACCACCGCGCCGTTCAGCGAGCCGGAGGTCTTCGACTTCCCGGAGGGCATCGGGCCAGTGGAGTGCGTGAACGTCGAGCACGAAGAGGTCCTGCTGATTCCCCGCTGGGTGGACGCGCGGCGGGTGACCTTCAAGTACGGCCTCGGCGACGACTTCATCGCGAAGCTGAAGACGCTGCACGCACTCGGGCTTGACGCTACCGCCCCGGTCACCGTGCCCGGCCAGGACGGGCCGGTGCAGGTGTCCCCGCGTGACGTGGTCGCGGCCTGCCTGCCCGACCCGGCCGGCCTTGGCGGCCAGATGACCGGCAAGACCTGCGCCGGCACCTGGGTGAAGGGGACCAAGGACGGCCGGCCCCGAGAGGTCTACCTGTACCACGTGGTCGATAACCAGTGGTCGATGCGCGAGTACGGCTCCCAGGCCGTCGTCTGGCAGACCGCTATCAACCCGGTCGTCGCCCTTGAGCTTCTCGACGCCGGCGCCTGGTCCGGCAAGGGCGTCCTCGGCCCCGAGGCCCTGCCACCCCGCCCGTTCCTCGACCTCCTCACCGAGTACGGCTCCCCCTGGGGCCAGCGCGAGCAGCGCTGATGTGGCCTGCGGGCGGGCGGTAGCCCGCTCCCTGACGCCGCGGCCGCCGGCCGGCCTCAAGATCGATCACTGTCGAGCATGCATGATGATGACCTGAGATGGCCACCGGGGACCCGGCTCGGCCCCCATGAGATGAGTCATTTCCGGTGCCAGGGCACAATGCCGCTTGGCTCCGGTGTCCCGTCTTCACCGGCTGCCCGGTGCGCCCCGGTAGCCGCTCCAGGTCACGCCTCCGGCGGCATGAACGTCGTTGCTGGCGATCGGGCCGCGATTGGGCGTGTCGGGGATTTAGTTGTGGTTTTCCGGTTCGGTGCGTGACATCGATGGCATGGTGTGTTACGTGGCAGTTTCGGAGGCTGATGAGGCGGCGCTGGCTGGGAAGTTCGCTGTGATGCGGCCGTTCCTGGGCGAGCGCGGGTGGCGTGTCTACCTGGGGAGCGAGGCGCGGGCGCTGGGGCGCGGGGGGATCGCGGCGGTGGCGCGGGCGGCGGGGTGCTCGGAGACGACGGTGGCGGCCGGGGTGGCGGATGCCGCGGACCCGGGGGCGGCGGGGCTGGAGCCGGGCCGGTCACGGCGGCCGGGGGCGGGCCGGCCGCGGGCGGGGGACGCGCAGCCTGGGTTAAGGCAGGCGCTGCTGGAGCTGGCCGGGGAGGCGACGCGGGGCGATCCGATGGCGGAGGTGACGTGGTGCTCGGCGTCGCTGCGGCAGCTGGAGCGGCAGCTGGCGGCGCGGGGCTTCGCGTGCGGGAAGGACGCGGTCGCCCGGGTCCTGCGGGAGTCCGGGTACCGGCTGCAGGCGATGGCCAAGGTGATGGAGGGCAGCCAGCACGCCGACCGGGATGCCCAGTTCCGTCACCTTAACGCCCGGATCGCCGCGTTCCGGGCGGCCGGGGACCCGGTGATCAGCGTGGACGCCAAGAAGAAGGAGCTGATCGGCTGCTACGGCCGCGGCGGCCGGCCCTGGCGGCCGGGCGGGGACCCGGTCAGGGTCCGCGACCACGACTTCATGGACCGGGAGCTGGGCCGGATCGCCCCGTACGGCGTTTACGACATCGCCGCGAACAGGGGCTTCGTGTCGGTGGGCACCAGCTGCGACACGGCCGCGTTCGCGGTGGCCGCGATCCGGGCGTGGTGGCAGCGCGAGGGATCGCTGCGCTACCCCGGCGCCCGGCGGCTGCTCATCGCGTGCGACGCCGGCGGCTCCAACGGCTACCGCTGCCGCCTGTGGAAGGACCAGCTCGCCGTCCTGGCGGCCGAGGCGGGCCTGCGGATCGAGGCGTGCCACTTCCCGCCCGGCACGTCCAAGTGGAACAAGATCGAGCACCGCCTGTTCTGCCACATCACCCGCACCTGGGCCGCCCGCCCCCTGATGACGGCCGGCGACGCCGTGGCCGGCATCGCCGCCACCGTCACCAGCCAGGGCCTGAAGTGCACCGCCGTCCTCGACGACGGCGACTACCCCGGCGGCGCCGAGGTCACCGGCCAGCGCATGCGGTACCTGGAAGACCGCGTCCTGGACCGCGGCGCCTTCCACGGCGAGTGGAACTACGCCGTGCTGCCCGTCCCCCGGCCCGCCCCGGAGCCGGCCCCGGCACCGTCCGGCCCGGATCCCGCCGTCGTGGCGGCGCTGGCCGCCCTGGCCGGCATCGGCGACCTCCCCGCCCTGCTCACCAAGGTCGCCGTGCCCCTGCAGGCCGCCCGCGAGCAGCGGCTGCACCTAGACCGCGGCGGCGGCCGCCGCACCCGGACCGGCCCCCAAGGCCCCATCCGGATCCCCCTCGGCGCCGTCATCGCCGCCGTCGCCGCCCACCACGCCGCCGGCATCAGCCACGCCCTGCTCGCCCGGCTCCTCGGCATCGGCACCTCCACCATGAGCGAGGCCGCCCGCCACGCCACCCCCGTCCTGGCCCGGCACGGCATCACCCCCCGCCCCCGCAGCAGCCCCCGCATCGGCACCCTCGCCCAGCTCACCGCCCACGCCACCGCCCACGGCATCACCATCCCGCCACCGGCAGCAACACTCAGTAACCACGACACGCCCGAAACCGCCAACTAAAAAACAGACGAGTCCAATCGCGGCCCGATCGTCAGCAACGGCCCCGGGCGGGCATCCGGGCGGGCGCCCCTCCCGTGACCACGGCGAAACCGGGGACCGCCCGCCTGCCCACCGTCGGACGGGGGCTTATCCCGAAGCGTTTTCTTCGAGACCAGAAAAGTCTTCGGGGATAGATCTCCTGGGATGGCGGGAAGCCCGCGCCTAGTGCCGCGGCTGGCCGTAGTTGAGGGGCAGGGCCTGCAGCTGGCTGATGGGGATCTGGGTGAGGACGGCCGACCGCTCGTCCGGTGTCAGCAGGTTAAGGGGGTCCTCGAGGGCCGGGTACGGGTTCACGCCGCCGTGGGTCGTCTCGTAGAGCCGCGGGTCCTCCGCATAGCTGACAACTGCGCCGCCGTGGTCGGTGAGGATCACCCCGTACTGCTGCATTGCCCGCGCGATGATCTGCGCGGCCGGGCTGTAGAGCGTACTCACGTCGAAGGAGGGATTCAGCCGGAAGCGCTGTCCTTCGCAGGGGATATCACTGCCCGCGGTGTTGCCGTCATCGCGGTTGGCGGGCCAGGAGAAGCAGTTCGCCTGGGTGCGCGGGACGACCAGGATGATGGCGTGGTCGATGTAGCCATGCTGCAGTTCGGAGATTCGGATGAGGCCCGCGGCCAAGGGCAGGCCTGAGGCACTGGCGCCCAGCGGGTTGGTGAAGATCCCCGGGTTCTCGCGGTAGTGCCTGATCTTGCCGCCCCAGCAGGCTGACCAGTGACCGCTGGCGTCCTTCTCCGCGCGCCAGAAGTCCCAGAAGGTGTCGGTGGATGGCTGGTAGATCGTGGTTACCTCGTCGGTCCCCTGCGAGGCGAACAGGTTCGCGGGGGTGGGCACGTCTTGCAGCGAGGGCGCGATCACCGACGCGAGCTGCGGCAGGTTCTGGCAGTCAGAGTAGGTCCAGGTCTGCACCGGAGTATTCCGGCCGACGTAGAACAGGGGCGTGGAATAGCTATCGGTGTTGAGGCCCCAGATGCCAAAGAAGTTCGCCTGATCCTGCGCGATGTTAGCCACGATGGCCGCGGAGTTCGACGCCAGGGGCACGCTCGCTGGCAGCCTCGTGTTCCAGGGACCGGTGGGCGAGAACCCGTTGTCCGGCCGACCTTCGCCGTATGCGACCCCGCCCCGGCCGGCCAGCGCGGGAACCGCGCAGAGGGCAACGGCAAGGGAGATCGCGGAAATAATCGATCCCCACCTTTTGCGCGGCACCGCCATCATGGCCATAGCCGGCCACAAAATGCGCAGCATAACCAGCTTCCTTCCACTTGCGCTCACCTACGAATTCTGGGTGCTGCGCGGGGTTTGCCGCCATGGCGCGGGCCCCCAGGGAAACGGGAAGGCCACCCCAGAAAACGCCAGGATCTACCCCACCCCGTTAACCAGGCGCCGAAGGGCTGCCCGGTGGTCCCTGACCAGGCCAAGCTTCTGGTAGATGCTGGTCAGGTGTTGCTCGACGCTTTTCGGCCCCTGCATGGACAAGAGCTTCGCGATCTCCCGGTTGGACCTGCCGTCCCCGACCAGCCTTACGACCCGCTCCTGAGCGTCGGTGAGGTCGGCCAACGGGCTGGCGGGATCTTGGAGATCGTCGTATGGCAGCCCGCTGCCCCGGATCAAGGCGATCGCCTGGGCCGCGTAGGCACGGGCACCCATCTTGTTGAAGGATCGCAGCGCCGCGCGCAAGCGCATCCCGGCACCGGATTTCCGGCCGCTGTCGGCGAGGCACTGGCCCATGAGCATCTCGATCCGGCTGGCCTCCAGCCGCAGCCCGACCGCGTCGGCGAGGGCAAGCGCATCGGCGTACGCGGCCAGCGCCGAGGCCCGGTCGCCGCGGACGGCCAGGATCCGACCGCGAGCTCGGGCGATGGCCATGAGCGCCGACTTACGGCCAGAGGCGGCGAAGCGCTCCTCATACTCCGCGAGCGCTGATTCCGCCCCGTCGGCGTCACCGAGTAGGGCCAGCGCCTCCGAGCGCAGCGAGCCTAGGAGCGTGATGCCGGGCTCAGGGGCGTCGAGGACCGCATCGGCATCCGCCGCCACGGCCAGCAACTCCCGAGGATGGCCGAGGGCCTGGGCGATGGCGGCCCGCGCCAGCGTTGCCGCGAGGACTCCGGAGCGGGTGCCGACGACGGAAGCCCAGTCCTCGGCGTTCTTGGCGGCGGCCCGCGCGTGGGCCCGCGCCTGCGCCCAGTCGCCACAGGCGGCCCGGGCCTGGCAGGCCAGGCCACGCAGCAGCGCGTAGTCCCACACGTGGCCGCTTGCCTCAGCCTGCCATACCGCCTGCTCGGTATGCACGACTGAGTCGGCGAGATTGCCGCGTCGGTACTCAGCGTCGCCCAGGAACGCCAGTGCCTGCCCGACACGCAGCGATTCCCCCTGGTAAGCGCGATTTACCGCGTCAGCCAGGTCGGCCACGGCCGAATCCAGGTCATCCATCCATAGCTCGGCCATACCCCGGGCGGCAAGCAGGTCCAGGTCGCTCTCGGGATCACGGACGGCGAGGTCAGCCCGGGCACGCGCGCCATCCCCGGCCAAGGTGAGCCCGAGGGTGCGGGCGAACCAGGCGAATGCCCGGACGCGTGGGTCGGCGCTGTCGGCGGTGACGGCAACTTCCCCGAACGAGATCATGTCGCGATAGGCGAGGGACACGACGGCGATGACTGCGAGCTGCGTCGCGATCCGGGCCCGGAGATCCGCCGGGCCACCCGGCGCTGAAGTCCCGTTCACCGTCGCCAGGGCCCGGCCGAGTCGCTGTCGCGCGGGAGCGATGTGGCCGGTGAGCATGAGTTGATAGCCCGCCACGTAGTCCCACCACGGATCGCCGCCGCGGGAAGCCAACTCGGCGGCGTAAGGTTCGGCGGACCTGACGTTCCCGACAATCAGCTCCGTTTCCACGAGGTACAGCAGCCGAGGAGTCCGCTCGGGGCAGGATGGCGGAGTCCGTCGCAACGACTCCCGCCAGCAAGTGGCGGCCGCCGCCAACTCACCTCGCTGAATGTGCGCTTTGGCTTGGCGGTCAAGGTCCGCCGTGAGGGCCGGATCCGCTCCGTCGGCAGCGGCCAGCCGGTGCCGCGTCGCGGCGACCTGTCCGGCCCTGGAAGCAGCCATCCGGTGCAACTCTCGCCGTCGCGCGAACGGTGTCTGATCGTAGACAGCCTGATGAATGAGCCAGTGGCTGAACCGGAACCGCTGGCCGGCGGTGGCGGGCACTTCACTAACGAGCCCGAGCGCGGTCAGTTCATCGAGCAGGCCCGCGCCGCCGGTGAGGCCCGCCAGCGCGACGGCCTCGGCGAACTCGAATTCGGCGCCGAGGACCGCGGCCGCCTGCGCGAGCCTGTGCACGGGACCGGTGCCCGCCCCTAGCTGTTCCGCGACGGTTTCGGCGACCGAACGAGGCGCGGGCAACGGACCATGGCCCGCATTGATCTCGCGGACCTGGACCTGGCGGAGCACTTCGATGGCGAACAGCGGATTCCCGCCAGTGTGATCGTGCAGTCGGGCGGCCCCCGAGGTAGACAGGCCGATCCGGCCCAGGCCCTCGGCAAGTCGCACGAGCTCGCCCGGGCCAAGGCCGCTCAGCCGGAGCAGGCCGCCGGATGCGCGCGGGGAGAGCCGCTCCCAGCCGTTCCCGGACAGGCTCTCGTCGTCGCACCCGACGATCATGAGCGCCCGCATTGCCCGCATGGTGTGGGCCGCGAACCTCAGGACCGTCTGTGACTGCGCGTCGGCCCACCGGACATCATCGATGACCAGCGCCACTGGACCGGCTTTCGCCAGTTCATCGAGGAACGGCCGGACCGCGTGCGCGGGATTCGCCGTCGGGTCGCGCTCAGCCCAGGCAGCGGTGCCGCCGGTCCAGGCGGACAGGCTTCCGGCCACGTCGCGGAGCACGCGCCACGGCAACTCACTGCCGGTGGGCTCGCTGCCCACCCAGACCACTCGCGGCAGTTCGGCCTCTTGGAGGAAGCGCTCCATCAGGGCAGTCTTGCCAGCTCCGGAGCCACCGGCGACAACCAACACCCCCGGCGTTCCCGCCAAAGCCCCCTGCCAAGCCTCCCGCATCCATGCGAGTTCTGCCCGGCGTCCGACGAACTGCCGATTATTCAGCTGTGCATGCAGAAC
>JAICUO010000184.1 GCA_025935815.1 Streptosporangiaceae bacterium | reverse complement strand
GCTGCGCCGGGGGTCCCCGCTGAGCACGCCGACCTGGACGCCCGCGGCTGCGCCGGCCGCCGGGGTCCAGGCGGGCGAGGCTCCGGCATCGTCGGCGCGCACGCACCAGATGCGCTGCGCGTCGGCCTCCCGCGCAACCTGCTCGTTGACCTCGCGCCCGCTGGCGCAGGCGCAGGCGAGCCACGCGCCGGCGCAGTCACCCGGCTGGTAGGCCCGGGCCAGCCAGGTGATCCGTCCGCTGGTCGCGAGATCCTCCAGGCCGGGAGTTATCCCCGGCGATACCAGCGTGATGTCGGCCCCGGCGGCCAGCAGCGCGGGAACCCGCCGGGTGGCGACCGCCCCGCCGCCAACCACGACCACCTTCTTGCCGCCGAGGCGCAAGCCGAGCAGGTACGCCTGCTCCCGCTCGCCCGGCTGGTCCGGGTGGTCTGGCTGGTTACGCTGGTCCGCCACCGCCGCCTCTTCCGTCTTGCGATGTCTCCCGTCGCGCCAAGGTATCCGAAGGCCGTGCTCCCGCTCGCGGGGAGGCCGGGGCGCTCGCCTACGGGAGGGGCTCGCCGGAGGCCACCCGGAGCAAGGCGGTGAAGGCCGCGGCGGCGACGGCGGGACCGCCCTTCTCCGACACGTTGGTCAGCGCCGGGAGGCCGCTGGCCCGCAACTCGTCCTTGGCCGCGGCCGCGCCCGCGAAGCCGACCGGGAAGCCGATGACCAGCGATGGCTCGACGACCCGGCGGAGGATCTCGATAAGCGCGTGCGGGGCGCTGCCCACGACCCAGATCGCGCCCGGGCCGCACTCCCCGAAGCCGAGCCGTATCCCGGCGGCGGGGACGGTTATCCCGGCCGTCCTGGCCAGCCGCGCGGCCAGCGGCTCGGCCGCCTTGCAGGTCACCGGGTACCCGGTCATGCTGACCGCGACCGGCGCGGCGTCGGCCACCACGGCTGACCGCGCCGCCAGGGCGCGCACCCCTTCCTGCAGCGCGGCCTCGTCGCAGACGAGGTCGGTGACGTAGTCGAAGTCGGCGCTCGCGCACAGGACGCTCTCGGTCACCGCGCGGGTCAGCGGCGGCAGCCCGCTCAGGTCGATCCGGGACCGCAGGACGCGGTACGACTCGGCCTCATGCGGGTCATCGCTCACGGCACAGAGCCAACCACTACGGGCTCGCCATGTCCACGACCTGTCTAGCCGTGTTCAACGTCAAGGTTGCGTTAACTATTCGCCCTAATTTGCGAGATTTACCAGCGAGCTGGTCAAACACAGCTTCCGAAAGCAATGCGCCAACTGCGGGTTCCTCACGCGCTAGTAACGGATGACTAGTACACTTGATGGGCGGCGAGCAAGCCGCGAACAGGAAGTCTGGTGCGTGAGCCTGCCAGACGGCGCCCCGTAGGCCAATGACGGGCGGGCGCCGGCTGATGGCACCCGATGGCCCTACGCGCGCCCCCAAGGCGAAGCCGTCTTCGGACACAGCGAAGCCGCGTCATCGAACGGAGCACGCATGCCACACGGATACCAGCCATCCGGCCGCGTCCTGGTCACAGGAGGGTCGGGCTTCATCGGCCGCAGGGTAGTCCGCGCCTTGCTCGCGGCCGGTCATGAGGTCACCGTCGCCGACCTGCGGGCCTCGCGGGAGAACCCCGTGCGGACCATCACCGGTGACCTGGGCGACCCTGAGGTGGCCGCGCGGGCGGTGACCGACGACACCATCGCGATCATTCACCTCGCGGCCGTGACCTCGGTACTGCGCTCAATCGACGACCCCGTCCACGTGCACATGGTGAACGTGGACGTCACGGCCCGCCTGCTGGAGCTTGCCCGTGAGAACGGCGTCGGGTCGTTCCTGCTCGCCTCCACCAACGCGGTCACCGGCAACGTCGGCCAGGCCACCATCAGCGAGCGCACCGTGCCGCGCCCGCTGACCCCGTACGGTGCCACCAAGGCCGCGGGCGAGATGCTGGTCAGCGCCTACGCCAACTGCTACGGGATCGCCGGCGCCAGCTTGCGCTTCTCCAACGTGTACGGCCCGGGGATGGCGGAGAAGGACAGCTTCATCCCTCGCCTCATGCGCGCGGCCCGCGACGGCGAGGGCGTCCAGGTGCGCGGCGACGGGACCATGCTCCGCGACCTCGTGCACGTCGATGACATCGTGGCGGGCATCTTCGTGGCCTGGCGCAGCGGGCACACTGGCCCGCTGATCCTGGCCGGCGGCAAGTCCGTCACCGTCAACGACATGGTCGCCGCCGCCCGGCGGGTGACAGGGCGGCCCATCCCCGTCGAGAACGTGCCCGTCGGCCCCGGCGAGATGCCCGCCGTCGTGGTGGACATCAGCGCCGCGCGCGCCCTCGGCTACCAGCCCACGATGGACCTGGACACCGGCCTGGCGACCGTATGGCCGGAATTCGACCCCGACCGCGCCAGAATGCCTGAGCCAGAAGCCGCCACCCCAGCCAGCGAGTCGACCACAGCCACTCCAGCGGAGGACCAGCTATGACCCAGACCGACCGTTCCGCGGGCACCCGCTACGTTAACCCGGCGGACGAGTCGATCGATAACGCCGCGCGGGAGACGATGCAAGCTACCTACGGGGCGCGGGTCACTCAGCTTCCCCCGGTCGCGCTGGTGATCGCCGCCTATAACGAGGAGGGCGTGATCGGACCGGTTGTCCAGCAACTGCCGCCAGTGGTCTCTGGCCTGGAGACTAGGGTCATCGTGGTGGCGGACGGCTGCGTAGACAGCACCGTGAAGGAAGCCGACGCCGCCGGCGCCATCGTGTGTGACGTTCCCGTTAACCGGGGCCAGGGAGCGGCACTGCGCCTCGGGTACCGAATAGCCCGGGAGGGCGGCGCGAGGTACATCGTCACCACCGATGCCGACGGCCAGTACAACCCAGCAGAGATCGAGTCGCTGCTTGCCCCCATCATCGACGGGCGGGCCGACTTCGTCAGCGGCTCCAGGCGGATGGGCAGCCAGGAGAATCAGGATCCTATCCGCAAGGCCGGCACCCGGTTCTTCGCCGTTCTGGTCAGCGCCCTCACCGGCCAGAAGATCACCGACACCACATTCGGCCTACGGGCGATGCGCGCCGAGGTCACCGGTTCTGTCCTGCTTGCGCAGCCTCAGTACCAGGCCGGCGAGCTCCTCATCGGCGTTCTGGCACACGGCTTCAGAGTGCTGGAGGTTCCCGGGGCCATCCACAAGCGCCAGGTGGGCGAAAGCAAGAAGGGCCACAACTTTATCTACGGCCTGCGCTTCCTGCGAGCTGTCATTACCACCTGGTACCGCGAGCGCCGCCGGGCATAACCCCTCATTCCTCGCGTCGCGAATATGCCCCGAACGCCCCTATGCCCGTCATCCGGTTAGCCAGTCCTGAAGCCGCCGGTGACGAAATTCGTAGGATCTCCCGGCTGTCCGAAGAAGCCCAGCCGAGTGGGCCCACTTAAGAAACTTCATGAGCCGCATCGGCAATTTACCTCGCGCGCAGATCAGCATGGCAACATATCGTCGCCATGTCGCAGACGCATAACCAGGGCCCACGGCGACGCCAGCGAGTCCGCACAGGACCAGAATCTCCCACGGCGTGTCAACAGGCCACCCGCTAGCGAATCCGATAACGGCGCCGATGCCCATCGCCAGGAACGCGACAATAAGTCCAGCCTGGAAATCTCCTTGCAGCCGGGCCAGCGGATTGGGAAGTCCCGCCGGTATCATGTCTAGCCCGCCTCCACCGCGCCTGTTCGCGACACGGATTCCAGCCTTAACGCCAACAACCAGGCTCACCGCGCCCCCAGTCATCCCGCTGGCGAGGCTAAGCGCGGGATCACCAGTAGGCACCACCGCAAGGCGGGTCAACCCCATCCCCACTAGCCCTATCAGCAAGCCAACGCCGGTGAGCGCCGGAAGGCTAATACTATCGCGCACAGACGTTGCTATTCCCAGGCCGAACACGAGGGCAAACCCGGCTCCATAGTATGCCGCGAAGGCCACCAGGATGCCCACGCTACCCAACTCGATAATCACGATTGCCATCGAGGCTCCGAGCGCCAGCCGGAACAATCGCCTTGGCTGCAATAGCCGCTGAAGGACTATTTTAGAGGGATGCACCCAAAAGCGGTTAGCCCACATAGAACTCACTGGCGCGATGGTCAGGGGACCCAAGATAAAGAGAGATGCCCCAAGCGAGGCGCCCCTCGCGTGCATCAGCACACCGAGGAACGTCAAGAACGGCGCCCAGAATAGAACAGTTAGGGCATGATCGACGATACGCGGCGCCCGCATGCCGCCGATGGGCCAGAGGCAATCAACCGATATTGCGGTTGTCGGCATCCTCCGCCCGAAGATGTCCTTACCACCAGTTTCACGCAAGAAGGTGGCGAGCGAGCGCGACCAGTTCACCACGCTCGCTACGGTATAGTATCGATACTCATCTCCTTGATGCCACTGGAAGCGGCGGGGATCAGGCTTGGCGCGCTTGGGGTACCAGTGCGCACGCGCTTCAACGAAGGCCGTGAGCAATTCCGTCTCGATCTCATCCGGGGTCATGTTCCCCGTGATACGCCGCATAAGGTTATCGATGCCCTCTCGGCGTCCTAGGAGGCTTCCTACGAGAGCGAGGTCGAAGGGGGTTGCCAACGCCGATCCGAGCAGCTTCGTCAGTTCCCTTATGACCGGAGGTCGAGCGGCCCGCTGACCTCCCGATCGTTCTCGCGCCAGCAGATACTCAGAGACCTGCCGGAAAGTAAGTGGTTCCAGGTGGACCTTACAGGCATCCTCAAGAATGCATCCGGCCGCCTCCAACGATTCCCAGGTATCCGTTCGGCATGTAATCAGAAATTTTCGACTCGAATCGTTTAGCGCCTTTATAAGATGGATCGCGTTAGATGGGTCACGCGGAAATGCGTCCACCTCGTCCAGGCCGTCGATCACCGGGAGGATGATATCCTGCTGAAGCAGCGACCACGCCAGTGATCTATGTATGTCGAGGAGGCTCGCAGTCTGGCGGATCAGCCAGAAGTCGAGACTCGGAACTCTTGGATCCCAGGTCTGGGCCGGGATTATCACCGGAACGTACGCGGCATCATCGCCTTGCGCACTTGATGCCTGGAGGGTGAACTGCAAGGCCAGCAGGCTCTTGCCAGCTCCCGGCGAACCGACCGCGGCCATTCTCCCATGAGGCACGCTCATGAAGAGGTCCTTTATGGCCGTGAATGCCATCAGTTGCCTGGGCGGATCCCCGTCCGATCCCGCCAGCAAGGTGAGTTTTATATCGATGGGCGGATTTCGCGGATGGAACAAGGCCGCCCCGATTTCTTCTCGAAGCTGAGCCCTCCTTGACTTATTCAGCTTTCTTGCGAATTCCTGGAGGTCCATCGGCCCCTCGCCCTTGGGGGTAGCCCCCCGGAACCCCAGGGACAGCAAGCCAATCACGGATGACGCACTGCCGAGAAAACCTTGGAAAAGAGTTGGACTCTCATGACGCAAGATATCATGAATAATGACCGCAACATCCAGGACTACCGAACAGATAAATATGAGGGCGAGAAAGCGGATAGCATGACGGTACACGCTTTTAACGCGCCGCGAGTTCATCGTAGACCACCTACCGGCAGCTCGCGCCGGGCGCCCAGCCTTCACCCTTCGAACTGCGGCAGCCAAGGCCTCCTCGTTCGGCAGGTCCCCACAACATCACGAAACCCCACCCGCCCCCACCGTCCCAGACGTGCGGACAGCAAACCCATCCAGCCAACCCGATTGCCCTACGTTACCACGCATTGTGCCGAAGCTTCCCGCTTTGATACGGGATGAAATTTGCGATTCCTGGAAAGGGCGCGCCACCAGCGCGACGGGCACTTACCTGTAAGCGCGATCCCCGTCCTTCCGCGGCTGAAGACCCAAGCCGCGGCTCACGGCGGCATGGCGCTATCGTGGTCGCCCAGCGCGGTGCCCGCGGCCGCCCACCCCGGCGTGCGGCCGGGGCGGGATGGCGTCCGGGTCCGGCGCGGCGGCCGGGGCGGCGGCGCGCGGCTCGCCGAACACTACGTAGTGGAAGATCACGAAGCGGGTCAGGAACGTGATGAAGTTGGCGATCAGGAAGAAGAAGCCGACGAACGCCACGTGCTCCGCCCCGCGCAGGTGCAGCGACGCGGCCACGTGGTAGCCGAGCTTCGTGCACAGCGTGAGGATTACCACGACCAGCGCGGAGATCACCCAGAAGGGCACGGTCTCGCGCAGGAAGTCCGGCTTGCCCTTGCGCTCCCAGGCCCACCGGCTCATCAGGTAGCTGACCACCGCGCCGGCGAACCAGCTGAGCACCGCGGCCCGCCCGCCCGTCATGTGGAAGACGCCGTCGCATATCGCCAGGGTGCCCTCGCTGGCCGCCAGCGCGGCGAGCGCGGCCCGGGCGAACCGGGTGAAGCGCATGCCTATCGTGCTGCGCAGCTTGGTCCAGAGCGCGATCTTCCAGCGTGCGGTCGGTGGCCAGGTCCAGGCAGGTGACATCGGGTTTCCTCATATGATGACGTACGGTAGTCAAGTACCTACGTATACGGTACGTAACCGCAGGCCACGATCTCAGCGGCTAAGCGCGCCTTAACAATTTACTAGTGTTGCTGGACTCACCGCTGGTCAATGCTGCCCCTCGCGGGTGGCTTCACTCATCGGCGGTGCCGGTTTGACCGGAACTGCCGGGACTGGCATGCCAGAAGTTTCGCGGCGCGTGCTTGAGCGCGGCGCCGGGTCCGCCGGCCTCGGCCCACGGGGACAGCGCGAAGCCGGTGCCGTAGATCATCGGCTGAGCCGGGGGACCCGGACTGCCCTGGCCGCCTGTCAGGCCGGGGGCCACGCCCGTGTCCCCGGCGGTCATCGCGGCACGCACCGCTGGCATCCCCTGGCTCACGCGGACCTCCTCCAGTGCGGGGATGTCCCAGCATTCGGCCCCGTTCACGGTGACGGCGACGGGCGCGGCATCCGGGCGGACGAGCGCGCTCCCGGGCGCGCCGCCGGTTCCCGCGCCGGAGCGGCGGACCTTACCGCGGACCAGCAGCAGCCAGGAGCCGAACAGCCGGGCCGCGCAGCGCTCCTGGACCGACTCGAAGAACGCCAGGTCCACCAGGCCGACCGCGTCGTCCAAGGTCGCGAAGATGATTCGTTGCCCGGAGCGCACCGCCGGGGTCTGCGTCGCCACCTTCACCCCGGCGACCAGGACCGTCTCCCCCGGCCGGCAGCGGGCCAGGCCGGTGGACCGGACCACGTCGAGCCCGGCCAGCAGGGCGCCGTAGAACTCCAGGACGTGCCGGCTGACGTCGAAGCCGAGGATGTCCAGTTCGGCCGCGACGCGTTCGGCCGGGTCCAGGTCGCGCAGCTGGCCAGGCGGGACGAGGCCGGCCAGCCAGTCGTCGGTGACCGCCCCGTCGAAAAGCTGGGGAGCCTCTTCCCCGGCACCGCTTGAGCCAGCGCTGCCCGCGCTCGCTCTGCCGCTCGCCCGGGACGCCGCCCGGTCAAGCACCCCAACCCGCGCGAGCAGGTCCCGCCGCGTCGGGGGCGCCGGTGCGGGCGGGAGCACCGGGTCGGGGACTGGCGCGGAGAGGAAGCCGAACCCGGGGGCGGGGTTAGCGGATGGCCGGGGGACGGCGCCCGGGGCTGGCTCCGGGGTGAGCTCAAGGGCCGGCTGGGGAGCGGAGCTGGAGGCTGGCCCGGGGGCAGGGTAGAGGGAGTCGAAGGCGCCGGTGAGGACGAGGCGCTCGGCGATGGGGCGGGAGACGCGGGCCCGCTCCCAGAAGTCCCGCAGCGACGCGTACGGCTGGCCCGCGACTATGCGCTCGACCTCGGCGTCGCTGATCCCCTTCACCTCGCGCAGCGAGACCCGGACGCCCAGCTGAGGGACGGCGGCCGCCGAAGGGGCGCCAGCAGGTGGTGACGAGGGGGAAACGGCCAGGCGGGCGGGGCGCGAGTCCGGGAGAAGGGGTGCGCACGGGGAGTCAGCCGGGAGCGTTGGAGGGAGATCCTCTTGGACTTTCCATCCGTCTCCGGAGGTGTTCACGTCGAGGGGCAAGACGGGGATGCCGGAAAGCCGGGCGTCGGCGACGATCACGCGCTTGGGGTACATGCCGGGGTCGTGGGTGAGGACGCCGGCGTAGAAGGCGGCCGGATGGTGGCGCTTGAGCCAGGCGGACTGGTAGACGGGGATCGCGAACGCGGCGGCATGCGCCTTGCAGAAGCCGAACCCGCCGAACGCGGCCAGCACCTCCCACACCCGGTCGATGACCCGCCGGTCGTAGCCACGGCGGCGGGCCGCCGCGCGAAACCACGGCTCGGTGCGCCGCGGGCCGTGCTCGGTGGACAGGTGACGGCGGACCAGGTCGGCCTCGTCTAGGCCGCAGCCGGTCATCTCATCGAGGATGCGCAGCACCTGCTCGTGGTAGACCACCACTCCCCCGGTCTCGGCCAGCGCGGCGCGCAGGCGCTCGTGCGGGAAGGACGGCGCCTGCAGGCCGTGCCGGGTGCGCAGGAACGGGCTGATCATGTCCGAGCTCACCGGGCCGGGCCGGAACAGCGAGATGTCCACGATCAGGTCATCGACGGATGCCGGGGCCAGCTTGCGGACCAGCTCGCGCTGGCCGGGCGATTCAATCTGGAAGCAGCCGAGGGTCTTGGCCTGCGAGATCATCGCGTAGGTGGGAGCGTCGTCGCGGGGGATGGCGTCCAGGTCGGGCGCGCTCTCGTCACCCTCGGTACGGGCGATCTCGGTGATCGTGTACGCCATCGCGGACTGCATCCGCACGCCGAGCACGTCGAGCTTGATCACCCCGGCGATCTCGGCGTCGTCCTTGTCGAGGTGGCTGAGCGCGAAGCCCTCGGCGCTGCGCTGCATCGCGGTGCGGTCCCGGAGCGTCGCGTCGGACAGCAAGATCCCGCACGGGTGCATGGCGACGTGGCGGGGCAGGCCGTCGAGCTTCTCGGCGATGCTGAACACCGTGGCCAGCTGCGGCGTGGCCAGGTTGCTGGCCTTCAGCTCCGGAAGCTCGCGCAGCGCGCTGGTGATGTGCCGGGCGCGGATGTGCGGGAAGGCCTTGGCGATCCGGCCGATCTCATCCGGTGGCAGGGACATCGCGGCGGCCACGTCCCTGATCGCGCTGCGCGCCCGGTAGGTCTCCATCATGGACACGCACGCGGTCCGCTCCTCGCCATAGGCGTCGAAGATGACCTGGTACGCCTCCAGCCGCCGCGCCGACTCGACGTCAAGGTCGATGTCGGGGAGGGTCGTCCTTATCGGCGACAAGAAGCGCTCCATGAGCAGGCCGTGCTCCACCGGGTTGATGGCGGAGATGCCGAGCAGGTGGTTGACGTAGCTGCCGGCGCCGGAGCCGCGGATCGCGCACCGGATGCCGCGGGCCCGGATCCGGTCGGCGATGTCGGCGACCGTGAGGAAGTAGGAGGCGGTCCCGGTCGCGGTGATGATCACCAGCTCGTGCTCCATGCGATCCCTGGCGGTCCGGGCGGCGCGGCGCCCGGACAGGCCCGGCCGGCGCGGGGGCCGGGCGGACTCGCAGCGGATCCGCAGCTCCCGCGTGGCCTCCTGGGCCATGGCCCGGGAGGATCCGGCCCGCCGGCCCCCGGTTGCCTCGGGCATGTGGTGCCTGCCGATGCCCAGGTCGCGGACGGGGTCAAGGCACAGGCGGCTGGCCAGCTCGGCGGTCTGCCGCAGCAGCGCCCGGGCGGTACCGCCAAGGGCGGTATCTCCAAGGGCGGTATCTCCAAGAGCGGTGGCGATGCGGGTGGCGATGGCGGCCATCGTGGGCGCGTCGGCCAGGAAAGCGCGGCTATTGCGGGCGTGGGCGCCCCCATCCCGGGCCCCGCCCAGGGCGTCGGCTGGCTCCCGGGCAGTGACCGCGGGCGAGCCGAGGGGCACCAGGTGCCGCGCCGCGTCCAGGACCTGGGCGACCACGCTGTCGGCCGGCTCCAGGTACCTGACCGCGTTGGCCAGGACGGCACCGGTGCCCCGCTGCGCGGCAAGCTCGGCCATGCGGGCCGCCCGGTGCGTGCTGCCGGGTGCGTCGAGGTGGTCAACGACCTCGATAACGGCCTCGCACCCGAGTCCGAGCCAGCGGTCCAGGGCACGCCGCGCGAGGTCTGAGCGGCGTGCCGCGACGGCCTGGCCAACATCGCTGGCCGGGCCGAGCAGCACGATGAGGCCGGCGGAGTGCTGGGCGATCTGCTCGGCCGTGACCGCCGGGGAAGCGCCGCCGGCGGCGGCGGCGTGGGCGGCAGTGACCAGGCGGCATAGCGAGGCCCAGCCCTGCCGTCCCTCGGCGAGCAGGGTAACCCGCGCGCGGGCTTGCGGGAGGCGAAGGGCCAGGTCCGCGCCGAGGATGGGCTTGATCCCGGCTTCGGCGCACGCCTGGACGTGCTTGAACGCGCCGTACAGGCCGTCGCGGTCGGTCAGCGCGAGCGCGGGCATGCCAAGCTCCGCCGCCCGGGCGACCAGCGCCGCCGGGGTCGCCGTGCCGAAGCGCAGCGAGTATGACGACGCCACGTGCAGGTGCGTGAACTCCGATGCCGTGCCCCGCCGGCGGCTTTCGCTCAATCGACCACCCGCCGCAGGGTCCAGGCATCGGCGGCCACGTCGTGGCACAGCTCGTAGGTGCCCGGAGGGAAGCCCCGGCCCGCCGACGCCTCAACGCGCCAGTACTCAAGCTCCGGCTGTGCTAGCTCTGGCTGTGCTAGCTCCGGCTGTGCTAGCTCCGGCTGTGCTAGCTCCGGCTGGGCGGCTATTTCCCGGGGGGATGCTCCCCCGGGGGCCGGATCGGTCTCCCGCCACCACTCGCGGTTGACCGCCCAGTGCTCCAGGATCGAGCGCACCGTGTAAAGCCTCCCCCGCCACACGAACCGGGCCGGCCGGCCATCCTCGCGCGCCTGGACCTCTGCCGGCTCCCGGTACACCCTGCTCATGCGCAGTCCAGCACTCCCCCATCAAACCGCCAGCGCCCGCGAGCGCGCGTGCAGGCGCACGCGGCACGCGCGCGGCACCCGGGGGAAGACGGGCGTCCCGTGCGTTCAAAAGCCCAGCTCAGCAGGCCATGCGATCGAATATAAGTTCATCAGAACATAGATGTCAATTACATCAACTAACTGTTCATCTGACAACGAAAGCAAGTTGCGTGCCGAGACTGCGCGCGCCGATTGGGCGGACCACTGCCTGCGAACTGGCTTACGCGGCCGTGCCCGCGAGTTGCCTGTCCAGGCGCGTGAGGTGACGACCTCAGGGCTGGGCGGACCAGCCCGGCATGGGGAAGGCGGCGAGCAGGTCGCGGACTTCGGCGGCGACGCGGTCCAAGGTCGCCTCGTCGTCCTTGATCGCCGCGGTGATCGCCTCGTCGATCCAGCCCGCCAGCGTCGGCATGTGCGACTCGTCCAGGCCGCGAGTGGAGATCGCGGGAGTGCCGAGCCGGATGCCGGACGGGTCGAACGGGCGGCGCTGGTCGAACGGGACGGTGTTGAAGTTCAGCTCGATGCCCGCGCGGTCCAGGGCCTTGGCGGCCGGCTTGCCCCCGATGCCCTTGGAGGTCAGGTCCACCAGCAGCAGGTGGTTGTCCGTGCCGCCGGAGACCAGGTCGTACCCGCGCGCCTGCAGCGCGGTGGCCAGTGCCTTGGCGTTGGCCACGATGGCGGCGGCGTAGTCACGGAAGGACGGGGCCGAGGCCTCGCGCAGCGCCACCGCGATGCCCGCCGTCGTGTGGTTGTGCGGGCCGCCCTGCAGGCCGGGGAACACCGCCTTGTCGATCGCCGTGGCGTGGGCGGCGTCCGTCATCAGCATCGCGCCGCGCGGGCCGCGCAGCGTCTTGTGCGTGGTCGTCGAGATCACCGGGACGTGCCCCACCGGGGACGGGTGCGCGCCCCCGGCGATCAGGCCCGCGATGTGCGCGATGTCGGCGACGCAGACCGCGCCGGCCTCGGCGGCGATGGCGGCGAAGGCCGGGAAGTCAATCGTGCGCGGGATCGCGGTGCCGCCGCAGATGAGGATCTTGGGCCGCTCGCGCAAGGCGATGTCCCGCACCTCGTCCATGTCCACCCGCCCGGTGTCCTGGCGCACGCCATAGGGCACGGCCCGGAACCACTTGCCGGTCACCGAGACGCCCGCGCCGTGCGTCAGGTGCCCGCCCATCGGCAGCGACATGCCCATGATGGTGTCGCCGGGCTGCGCGAACGCCAGGTACACGGCGAGGTTGGCCGGGGAGCCGGAGTAGGGCTGGACGTTCGCGTGGTCCACGCCGAACAGCGCCTGGGCGCGCTCGACCGCGATCGTCTCGATCGGGTCGATCATCTGCTGGCCCTCGTAGTAGCGCTTGCCGGGGTACCCCTCGGAGTACTTGTTGTTGAGCACCGTGCCGCACGCCTGGAGGACAGCGAGCGAGACGTAGTTCTCCGACGGGATGAGCCGGATCTTCTCGGCCTGCCGGCGAGCCTCGTCGTGGATGAGCCCCGCGATCTCCGGGTCCGACGACTCGATCTGCGGGATGGACGGCTGGTGCATGGGCGTTAGTACCTCCTCGCAGACGACCCTACCCCCTGGGGGGCCCACCCCAGCCCCCCAGACCCCCCACCCCCACCGGGTCCCGTCCGAATAATCCGGCTCGCCGGGAG